>JAGKXC010000102.1 GCA_021151535.1 Sphingobacteriia bacterium
GGGTGGGAGGTTGAAGAAGATGCCATATGGATTCATTTCACGGCTTCTGCGAAATCATTTCAATGTGTGGAGGTATCGAATAATTTACTGTTTGCAACCTGCAATCAACAGGTGCATATTTATAAAATTACGAACGGCGCTAAGAAAATAAACGATCGAGTGATGGCGCCTACCGCTTTGTGGCAAGGATGTTTTGAATAGTTTAAATTCTTGAATTTGAGTTTGTTCCAAAAATGGATTTTCAACACTTTAAGTTTTCCACATACAAACGACTCAATTTGGTTTAGTTTTTAACCTATGATTTTCCTCAATACTTAATAAAATTAGGCATTGACGAATTCAATATTGTAACATCTACAATAATGTGAATATTTTTTGTTCAATTTTTCATCGTAAAAAATAAACCATTCATCGGCGGGAATCTGTTAAAAAATTATTACGATTGTAATTACAATCAACCAACAACATTTATTTATGAACAGAAAATCTCTATTCATGGTCATGGCAGGTGTTTGCGCAATTCCTTTTGCAACAGCACAAACTGCAGGTCAGGGCGGAAGCTCAGACGGTGACACACTGAGTGTGGGATCGGTAACGGTTACGGCTCTTGGTACAACCAAGAGTTTGCGTAAAACCGCTTACACCGTATCTCAAGTTCAGGGAAAAGGTTTGGTTTCCTCAGGTGAAAGTGGGGTAATCCAAGCATTAACGGGTAAGGCTTCTAACGTTCAGATTACCAGAACTTCTGGTGATCCGGGTGCCGGAGCTTATATCCAAATTCGTGGTCAGAACACCATTACAGGTAACACGCAACCATTGATCGTTGTAGACGGTATTCCCGTAAGTAACTCAACCTTTGGTAGCGGTACAGACGGTGTTGTACAACAATCTCGTTTGAACGATTTAAACCCATCCGACATTGAGTCGATTGAGGTTTTAAAAGGCGCAGCAGCTGCAGCTGTTTGGGGAACTCGCGCCGCCAATGGTGTAATTGTAATTACTACCAAAAAAGGTAAGCGTGGAATGAACATCGAATTCTCATCTACTTATTCCATCGATCAGGTGAACAGAGAGTACGCTAAACAAAGTACTTTCGGTCAGGGATCTAGTGGTAATTGGGTAGCTAATACTGGAGGTAGTTTCGGCGATAGAATTGCAAACCGTTCTGGTGCAGATTCTATTGCTGCCAACAAGCCTTATTTCATCGCCGATGACGGAACACGTTATGGAACCATCGCCAAAAAAGGAGATAAAACGGTTTATAACGATGCAAACCGCAATCAAGTTTTCAGAAATGGTATCACTTTTAACAATAACTTAGCAATTTCTTCAGCCACCGATAAGAGCAATATGTATTTCTCTATCAATGATTGGAATCAAAAAGGTGTTTTAAAAGGATTGAGCGATTACAGAAGAACCAGTGCGCGTTTAAACTTCACCCAAAATGTAAACGATAAGTTAACAGTGGGTTTGAAATCTTACATGGCTAGTATTTCTTCCAATCGTATCCAACAAGGTTCAAATTTGGATGGTTTGTATTTGGGTTACTTGAGAACATCGCCAGATTTTGATAACTCCGATTACAAAGGAACTTATTATAATGCGGCTGGCGTTCCAGTTGTTACCAATGCTCACCGCGGATACCGCAAATATTTGGGTAATGCTGCTCCTACTTATAACAACCCAGGTTGGACGTTGAATGAGCAAACCAACCAATCAAACGTAACGCGTTTTACTGTTACGCCTGAACTGGGTTATCAGTGGAAGCCAAATTCAAAATTCATCGCCCGTTTGGGTTATGATATGTCAACCGACCGCCGTGTAACTTACTTCCCTGTAAACTCAGCAAGTAGTTATGCCAACGGTTCGTTTACAGATGAAATGATCCAGGAGTCTGAATTTAGTTCGCATTTCATCAACCAAAGCAATTTCAAGTTGAACAAAAATGTAAACTTGAATACAACTGTAGGTTATTTGTACACTTACAACCAGTTGTACAGCATTGGTGGTACTGCTTCTCAGTTTATCATTCGCGACCAAGATCGTTTTGCATTTATCAATTCAACTTCAGCTAACAAGGATCCTTTCAACTCTTACCAACAATTGTTGAATAACCGTGCTTATGCGGTGTTTGATTTTGATGTAATGGATAAGATTTTCTTACAAATCAGCGGTGCATCTGAAGCTTCTTCTACTTACAATAAGCGATTTGCTTCTCCTAGTGCTTCTTTGGCTTATGAATTAAGCAAAGATTTGGCGAAGAACGATGTGTTAACCTATGCGAAATTGCGTGTTTCTGGTGGTAGAGTGGGTGTGGCTCCTCCAGCCTACATCTGGTCTACAAACTACGTTGCTGCAAGTTCTACTTCAGGATGGGGCGATTACATGGATGCAAGTTTGTTTGGCGGTTCTATTTACCGTTCATCAACTCAAGGCAATCCGAATATCAAGCCTGAAATGAAAACCGAAATCGAAGCCGGTGCTGATTTCAAATTCTTGAAAGACCGTGTTTCTTTGGGTGTTACTTACTATCAAAACAAGATTCAAGGTGCGGTATTGGCTGTAACTGTTGCTGGTTCAACAGGTTATACCAACCAATGGAAAAATGCTGCTGATCTTTCTAACAAAGGTTTTGAAGCTGATTTGAACATCAACGTAATCAAGAAGAAAGATTTCAACTTGAACGTTTATGGTAACATCGGTCTTAACAGAAACATGGTAGATAACCTAAATGGTGCAGCGCCAATCTTCTTGGCTGGTTTCACTGGTACTTCATCTAGAGCCGTTGAAGGACAGCCTTTGGGCGTGCTTTGGGGTGGTAAGTGGATGCGCGATGAGAAGAACAACTTGATTTTGGATGCCAATGGTTTCCCTCAGCCTGCTGCTCAAGAAGGCGTTTTGGGTAATCCTAATCCAAATTACAGAGGTTCTATCGGCGTAAACGGTAACTACAAAGGCATTTCTTTCAACTTGTTGGTTGAAACTTGCCAAGGTAACCAAATGTGGGCTGGTACTTACGGCGTGTTGAATAACTTCGGTATCAACCCTGAAACAGCTAACGAATTCACTGTAGATGCAACCAAAGCGGCTACTTTGAAAGATTATAACGGTAAATCAGTGGCTGATTATGCTGCTAACCCAGCTAAATACGGCAACGGTTTGGTAATGGATAACGGCGATGGCACTTACACTTGCCGCGGTAATATCAAAGATTATGGCAATGGCGATGTTTGGTTGAATCAAAACTGGTACACTGGCTTAGGTGGTGGTTTCGGTTCAGTTTCTGAACAATTTATTAAGGATGCTTCTTGGGTTAGAATCCGTGAACTTTCTGTGAACTATGCAATTCCTACCAATATCGCAAAAGCATTGCACGTTCCTGGTGGTATCACCCTTGGCTTCACTGGCAGAAACTTGGCCCTTTGGACAAACTTTGCTGGTGTTGATCCTGAAACTAACTTAACTGGTCCTAGCAACGGTAGAGGTTTAGAATACTTCAACAACCCTGGAACCAAATCTTATATGTTCAACATCAAGTTCAATCTTTAATTGATAAGGAAGTAAAAAAATGAAAAAAGTATCATACATACTCACGGCTTCTTTGGCTATCGCGATGGGTTTCTCCTCTTGTAGCAAAGACATCGATGAGATAAATAAAGTAAATCCAGGTCAGTTCTCTGATTCAGATCCAACCTTGATGATCACCGGTGCAGAATTGGCCAACGTGGTTATCAACGAAGGTGAACTTGCTCGTTTGGTGAATATTTTCTCCGGACATTTGAATGGCTACGACCGTCAGTTCGTTTCCTACGCGCAGTACAACATGACCTCTGGTGATTTCAATACGCCTTGGGGTAATTTGTACACCGAAGGAATTGCGCAGTGCCGTTTGATCGAAGCAAAAGCGAAATCATTGAAAAATAATGATCTATATGGTGTTGCCGCTATCACTGAAGCCAATTTGTTGTTAACCGCTTCTGCAGTTTGGGGCGATATCCCATGCACTGAAGCTTGTACCGATGGTATTACTGCGCCTAAGTTTGATAAAATGTCTGATGTAACTAAGTACGCCTTGAATCTTCTTGATTCAGCTTTGGCTTATGGCGTTTCAGGTCAGGCTTTTGGCGGTGCTTATGCAGGTAGTTACGATTGGGCTGAAGTAGCCAATACCTTGAAAGCCAGAGCGTATTTGAGAATGAAAGATTACAACAATGCTATCACCGCTGCGAGTGCAGGTATCTCTGCTGGCAACGATTTGATGGCCAATCACTCTCAAGAAACTCCAGGTGCTTGGAATTTGTACTACGATTTCCTAGACTGGAACCGCGGTGGTTACATTAGCTGCGATGGTTCTCACTTGTCTAACGTGTTGGATTCAGGTAATGCAGTGGGTAAAACCAATGCAAAAACCGATGAAAAAGCGCGTTGGGATTACTACTTCTTGGCCGATAACTACACTCCATTGGATCCAAATATGTACACCGGTATCTTCGCCCCAACAGCGAATTTCCCCATTGTATCATACATCGAAAATGAGTTGATTTTGGCTGAGTGCTATCAAAGAACTGGCGATAACGACAAAGCATTGGATCATTTGAACAATGTTCGTTCAAGTCATGCCACTCAATTCGGAGCCACTTATGATGCCTATGTAATCGGTGATTTCGGTCCTGGTGCAATGGTAGATGGCGCTTCTGCCGGTGATGCCTTGTTGAAGGAAATTTTGGTAGAAAAATACACTTCTTTGTTTGGACAGGTTGAGCCTTGGAGCGATTTGCGCAGAACCAAGAACTTGATTGGTGTAGCTCCTTACACTGGAAGCAAATTGCCAGAGCGTTTCTTGTATCCACAAGATGAAATCAATGCAAACAAAAACACTCCTCAGGTTAGTAGTTTGTTTGATGTGTTGGAGCTTTTCCAATAATCAATCTTTGATTCAACTGAGATTCCCAAATTCGGGTTCTCAGCAAGTATAAAAAAAGGGCGGAGAATTCTCCGCCCTTTTTTTATACTTGCTCCGTCTTGAAAATGACAACTTCAATCTTAATCACGGCGTCCCTATTTCTAAAACGCCATAAAATTGCTCCAAATAGCGGTTATTAGCACATACCAACCTGTTCTCATTCTCAATTTTCTCCATTTTGATGCTCATGTCCATGAAGTACAGCGTAACCAAGTGTTTGCCATTGCCTTTTTGAATGCGAATAGGTTGCTTGCCTTTGTAAACCGAGTTTAAAGGAATTGCGGGTTTGGCTACTTCAGTTGCTGTTGGTACATCAGCAGAAGGAGTATTGCTTATTCCCCCATTTTCATCGCGTTCTGTGGTGAAATCAGCGGCGCTAAGCTTTAATTTGTCAATTTCATTTCTGCCTATGGTAATGTCTGCTTCGCCAGCTATCGATACCTTGATAAAGTGATCTAATACATTACTGTTTGTTTGGTGAATTGTAACCTTTTTGCCTTGGTAGAACAGGGAATAAGTCTCATCCTCGTAATATTCCGCACTCAACATTACCTGCGTATTCGTGGGTTTTAATAAAGTAGGAATTACGGGCGATTTGATCGTATAACTTTCATGTATTTCTTCGATCTCAGTTTCTGTGGCGTAAGTCGGTACATTGCCATTGCCCAAATTGCGTTCATATTTATCGGTAATCAGCGGCAAATGCAACTTGTGAATATACTGGCCAATGAAAATTCTGCGCGTTTCGTAATCGTTTAATTGTTTGTCTGTTAAAGGTTTTTCACTTAGTGCAAATCCAGAGTTTCCCAACTTTTGAATACGTTTTCCATTCACCAAATAATCCAAACATTCATAGATTTCAAATGAAATGGAATCCATGAAATACGTTTTACGGGTATAGCCCGCTTTGCTGAGAACCGAATCTGCAGGCAGCGTACTCGGCGATTTCCAAGATTTGAAAAATGCAGCAGAATCAAACGGCTGAATGGTATGATGTTCTTGATCGTACATCCCCAAACGCTCAAATCGGTTAATCATCCTTTTTTCTTGCGATAGAACCGGCAATTGATGGTAGTTCACCGCAGGAATAAACCTTGAAACCAAAATCAAAGCCAACAGGGTAACAGGCAAGAAAATGATATTGGGTTTCTTGTAAAACGCATAATACAACGTGGTAATCAACAACCAACCATCCAAATAGGCAAGTGCAACACGCAGTTCGGTAAATCCGTATTGGGTTAAACGTACCAACAAGGCCGCAAATAACAGTGGCATCAAGGGGATTAATAACCAAGAGAATTTCTTTTGGAGCGATTTAAGCATCGGTCCGCCATCATCGCCCTGAAATGGATGCGACAACAAAACCGTTAAATA
>JAGKXC010000103.1 GCA_021151535.1 Sphingobacteriia bacterium
CACCCATTGCACAAATTGCTTTGCGTGTATATTATTTAAAACCATTTCTTTTTCAATTATCCTGATTTAAGCAGTAGCAATCTGCAAAATCTGGATTTACCGGGTGCGAAATTCATAGTGTCGCTACCTCTCATTTGCGTTGCATTTATTGCCTCGATAATTGGCATCGTGCATCGCCCTACACTAAAATTTTCTAAACAAACAAAACAACAACAAACATGAAAAATATAGCATTATTGTTATCCATCGTGGGGCTCACATTAGGAAGCTGCAACCACAAAAAAGAAGAAACTGAAGCAACTGTAAAACTTACTGCAACTGCTGCGTTGCAAAAAGACACGCTGATTACCAAATCCTATGTTTGTCAGATTAAATCTGTTCAACACATTGAGTTACGTGCGCTGGAAAAAGGATATATCCAAAAAATCTACGTAGACGAGGGACAAGCGATCAAAAAAGGTCAATTGATGTTTCAGATTATGCCGGTAATATACAAGGCCGAGATGCAAAAAGCCAAGGCTGAGGCTGAGTTTGCGGAAATTGAGTACGCTAACACCAAACAACTGGCCGATAAAAATGTAGTTTCACAAAACGAATTGGCGCTATCAAGGGCCAAATTAAACAAGGCGAAAGCGGAATTGGCCTTGGCTGAATCACATTTTAACTTTACCGAAATTCGGGCTCCTTTTGACGGTATAATGGATCATTTCCAAGTGCGGTTGGGGAGTTTGGTAGATGAAGGCGATTTACTCACCACATTGAGCGACAACAGCAAAATGTGGGTGTATTTCAACGTTCCGGAAGCGGAATATTTGAATTACAAGCTCAATTTATCTGAGCAAAACTTAAATACTGTTAGTTTACAGATGGCCAACGGTCAGGTTTTCAATCAAATTGGCAAAGTAGAAACCATTGAAGCCGATTTCAACAATGAAACTGGCAACATAGCATTTAGGGCCACTTTTCCTAATCCAAAATTATTGTTACGCCATGGTGAAACTGGTAATGTATTGATGAATATTCCTATAAAAAACGCTGTGATCATTCCTCAAAAAGCCACATTTGAAGTGCTTGAGAAGAAATACGTTTATGTAATTGACGGTAAAGGAGTTGTACATGCCAGAGAAATTCAAATCGGCTATGAATTACCTGATATTTATATAATCAAAGGGGGACTTCAGCCCAACGAAAAGATTTTGTTGGAGGGAATTCGCAAGGTTACTGATAACCAGAAAGTGGAATTCAAATTCGAAGAACCCAAGAAGGTACTTCAGAATTTAAATGTTTATGTAGAGTAAAAAAGGAGATTAAATCATGTTTAGCAAATTCATCAAACGACCCGTACTCGCCATTGTAGTATCGTTGGTTATATTATTTGTGGGGATTTTGGCGATCAAAACCCTACCCACTTCACAATTCCCGGAGGTAGCGCCACCGGTAGTTATGGTAAGTGCATCCTATCCCGGTGCCAGCGCAAAATCTTTGGCCGAATCGGTGATTATCCCTTTGGAGCAATCCATCAATGGTGCTTGGGGCATGCGGTATATGACTTCCGATGCCACCAGTGCCGGCGAGGCCAATATCCAGGTGGTATTTGAGCCTGGCACCGACATCAACCAGGCCCTTGTGCAGGTATCTAACAGGGTACAGCAGGTTACCAACCGTTTGCCCACTTTGGTTCAACGCGAAGGTGTGGTTATCACACCGGTTATCCCGAGTATGTTGATGTATGTGAACTTGTACAGCAAAGACAAAAATGCCAACATGCGATTCCTTTTCAACTATGCAGGGGTAAACATGGTTCCAGAACTTCAACGTATCAACGGAGTTGGTCAAGTTCGTATTTTGGGCAGTAGACAGTACGCAATGCGTGTATGGTTAAACCCAGAGAGAATGAGAGCTTACAGCATATCGCCCGACGAAGTAATGGAAGCCTTAAACCAACAAAGCATCATCGGAAAACCTGGAAGATTGGGTCGTGGCGATGGCGAAAAAGCGGAAGCATTGGAATATGTTTTGGCTTATTCTGATCGTTTGAACGACCCCAAACAGTACGAAAACGTAATCATCAAGGCCAATCCTAATGGTGAAATATTGCGATTAAAGGATATCGCCACAGTGAATTTGGGCAGTGAGTATTATGATATTTATTCCAACATGAACGGCCATCCTTCTGCGGCGATGGTAATCAAGCAAACATACGGCAGCAATGCTAGCGAGGTAATCAAGCAGGTAAAACTCAAGCTTGAGGAATTGAAAAAATCATTCCCGCCTGGTATGGATTACGAAATCAGTTACGACGTTTCCAACTTCCTTGATGCTTCAATTGAGAACGTATTACACACATTAAGAGATGCATTTATATTGGTAGCGCTAGTGGTATTTATTTTCTTGGGCGATTGGCGTTCAACATTAATCCCTACCCTTGCCGTTCCGATTTCATTGATTGGCTCCTTCTTTTTCATGCAGCTTTTCGGTTTAACCATCAACATGGTTACCTTGTTTGCATTGGTTTTGGCGATTGGAATTGTAGTAGATGATGCGATTGTGGTAGTGGAAGCGGTGCATGCCAAGATGGAAGAAGAGCACTTATCGCCCTATAACGCAGTTAGAAAAGTAATTGGAGAAATTAGCGGCGCCGTAATTGCCATTACATTGCTGATGGTCTCCGTATTTGTTCCAGTATCGTTTATGACTGGTCCGGTGGGAACTTTCTACAGGCAATTTTCAATTACCATGGCCTCATCAATTGTGTTGTCGGGAATTGTGGCATTAACAGTTACACCTGTTTTGTGTGCGATTATTTTGAAAAACAACCACGGTGTTCCGCGCAAGAAAACTTGGTTAAATCGCTTGTTAGACAAATTCAACCAAGGATTTGAAAAACTTACTGGCAAATACGTGGGCTTATTGAGATTAATTGTGAACCGCAAGTTTATAACCATGGGATTGTTTGCCGCTTTTGCCATAGGCATTTTGGGTGTGAGCAACAGTTTACCTACTGGATTTATTCCCAGTGAAGACCAAGGTATGGTGTATGCGATTGTGCAAACTCCTCCGGGTTCTACTTTGGAGCAAACCAATGCCATTTCAAACCGATTGGTAGAAGATATTCAGAAGGTTGAGGGAATTAAATCCGTTTCATCCATTGCGGGGTATGAGGTACTTACCGAAGGTAGAGGTTCAAATGCCGGCACTTGCTTAATTAACCTTAAGCCTTGGAATGAAAGAGAACATACTGTTACTGAGATTATTAAAGAATTGGAAGAAAAAGCCAAAGACATTCCGGGTGCAACCATTGAATTCTTTGATCCCCCAGCCGTTCCAGGATTCGGTGCGGCAGGTGGTTTTGCCTTGCAATTATTAGATAAAACCAATACTGGCGATTACAAACAGCTAGAAAAGGTAAAAACCGATTTCATGAATGAGCTTAAAAAGCGTAAAGAGCTCACTGGTTTATTTACCTTCTTCAGTGCAAATTATCCGCAATATGAAATTGAGATCGACAACCAGGCGGCGATGCAGAAAGGAGTTTCCATTGGCAATGCAATGAATACGCTCTCCATTTTTGTTGGTAGCACTTACGAATTGGGCTTCATTAAATACCAAAGATTCTTTAAAGTTTTCGTGCAAGCCGATCCAAAATTCAGAAAATTGCCTACTGATTTGTTAAATTTATATGTAAAGAGCGATAAGGGCGAAATGGTTCCTTTCTCTGCCTTCATGCGTTTGAAGAAACAACAAGGAGCCAATGAAATCAACCGTTACAACATGTACAACACTGCAGGTATTCGCGGTGGTCCGGCAGAAGGTTATTCCAGTGGTGAGGCGATTAAAGCCGTGCAAGAAGTGGCGGCCAAAACCCTTCCACATGGTTACGACATTGACTGGGCGGCGTTATCTTATGATGAAACTCGCCGCGGCAACGAAGCTATTTACATTTTCATTATCGTTTTGGTATTTGTGTACTTGGTTTTGGCCGCGCAATATGAAAGTTTTATCATTCCATTGGCTGTAATTTTCTCTTTACCAGCGGGTATTTTTGGTTCATTCTTATTGATCAAAGGATTAGGATTGGCCAACGATATTTACGCCCAAGTGGGACTGGTAATGTTAGTGGGATTATTGGGTAAAAACGCCGTGTTAATTGTGGAATTTGCTGTTCAAAAGCAACTAGAAGGATTATCAGTTTTTGAAGCAGCCATTGAAGGCGCAAAGGTGCGATTCCGTCCAATTTTGATGACTTCATTTGCTTTCATCGCCGGATTAATTCCCTTGGTAATTTCTCATGGTGCTGGGGCTATTGGTAATAGAACCATAGGTGCTTCTGCGTTAGGAGGCATGTTGTTTGGTACCATCTTCGGTGTAATTATCGTGCCGGGATTGTATTACATCTTCGGTAAAATGGCCGAAGGAAAGTCATTAATCAAGGGTGAAGACGACAGTCCGCTGTCTGAAGACTTTGTTCACCATCATGTAGATCAATACATAGAATCATCTGAGGAGGAGAAAAACAATGAAAACTAATCTATTTAAACCCCTAATAATATTGCCTTTGATTGCTATTTTGGCTTCCTGCAATATACCCAAAATCAGCAACAAAGCGGTGAGCAACCATACCCCCGCCCAGTTTCCACTGGGCGGGAGCGACACCGCCAATACCGCAATAACACCATGGAAATCGTTTTTCAAAGACAGTTTATTGATCTCATTGATAGATACTGCATTGAAAAACAATCAGGAACTTAATATTACCTTACAAGAGATCAATATCGCCAAGAATGAAATTCGCAGTAAAAAAGGAGCGTACTTGCCGTTCTTACATGCTGGAACCGCCGCAAATGTTGAAAAAGTAGGCAGATATACCAGTCAGGGAGCCAATGATGCCAACACTGAGATAATGCCTGGAAAGAAATTTCCAGATCCTTTATCTGATTATTATTTCGGATTACAACTTTCGTGGGAATTGGATATTTGGAAAAAATTGCGCAATGCCAAAACTGCAGCTATACATCGCTACTTGGCATCGGTAGAAGGAAAGAACTTTATGGTAACCCATTTGGTTTCTGAGATTGCTGACACTTATTACGAGTTAATCTCCTTAGACAACCAATTGAGCATCTTAAAGCAAAACATTGAAATACAACAAAATGCACTATCCATTGTGAAGTTAGAAAAGATCTCAGCTAGGGTTACTGAATTAGCGGTAAAGAAATTTGAAGCAGAAGTATTGAAGAATCAAAGCCATCAGTATTTCTTGATGCAGCAGATTGTAGAAACCGAGAATCATTTAAATTTCCTACTGGGTCGCTACCCTACTCCCATCGCCAGAAATTCCAACAATTTTGCTAATCTAAAGCCAGAGAACATCCAAGTTGGAATAGCGTCGCAACTGTTGATTAACCGTCCCGACATCCGAAAAGCGAGTGAAGAATTGGCTGCAACACACTGGGAATTGAAGAGTGCGAAGGCTGAGTTTTATCCTTCCTTAATGTTGTTGGGGGGATTGGGTTATCAAGCTTTTAATCCCAAATATTTAATTCAATCACCTGAATCGATGTTATACAACATGGCAGGAGAATTTTTAGGGCCTTTAATTAATAGAAATGCCATTAAAGCCAACTTTTTAAATGCGAATTCCAAGCAAATTCAGGCTGCTTATCAGTTTGACCAAACCTATTTAAAAGCATTTATAGAAGTAAGCAATCAACTTTCAAAGTTGAACAATTTGAAAACCAGTTTTGATTTGAAAGCTCAACAAGTAGAGGCATTAACACAATCCATTGACATCTCTACTACATTGTTTAAATCAGCAAGGGCAGACTACATGGAAGTGTTGATGACTCAACGTGATGCATTGGAATCCAAATTTGATTTGATTGAATTGAAAAAACAGCAAATGAATTCTATGATTGATTTGTATCAAGCGCTTGGTGGCGGTTGGCGATAACTAAAAGTAATGAAACATGAGTTAACCCACAAGTTGGGTTAGCTCATGTTTGTTGTTGGTTCTATAAAGCAGCTCGGAAACGGGCTGCTTTTATTTTTTAACGCAATTTTGAAAAAACCTTTTTAGCGCAATGGCAATTATGATTTTTTGCAATTACTCATTACCCTAACGCTACAAACCCGAGAGCCAACATATTGAAAATCAATCATAAAGCCACGCACATTAATAATCATTATGT
>JAGKXC010000104.1 GCA_021151535.1 Sphingobacteriia bacterium
ACCAATAACTTGCAACTTGGAGCAGGGAATAGCGATTTGGATAGCGAATTAACAGTTGATGGTGAACAACCAATGCCATACTTGAAGCGGTTGAGTAAATTGATTGTTACGCAAGACTGTCGGTTGTTTATGATGGATTTGGACAAACCCATCAAACTGGATCCATTGCACAGGGCTTTGTATTTGTTGTTTTTGAATCATCCAGAAGGGATTGAATTACAGCGTATTTCGGAGCATTATGAGGAGTTGTTTTCGTGGTATAAGAAAACCGCTACGCATGAAAGTTTAGAGATATTGAAGGATAGGGTGATGGCGTTGTGCAATCCTTTGGAGAATAGTGTGTATGAAAAGATTTCTCGAATTAATCGGGTAATAAAAAATTTGGCAGGGGAGGAAAATGCCAATAGTTATATCATCACTGGCGAGCGATTTATGCCGAAAAAAGTACACTTGAGGGGAGAAATGATAGTTTGGTTAAATCGATTTCCTTTGGCATAATTGTTGAAACAACGGAAATGCGTTTTAAACGTCTATTTACCATAAATTAAGAGGATATTTGAATGATGAATAAGTTGAGAAGTTTAAGAATCAAATTACTGAATTTTAAAAGTTGGCCAATTTTGATGATTTTGGTTTGTTTTCTTTCTTGGCAACCCGTTAAGGCGCAACGGATCGCCATGATTGACATCATCGGAACGGCAGATTCCGTTATTCCGGCATTTGTTAAATATGGTTTGAAAGTAAAGGCACAAGATTCCAAGTCGTATACCCTTGCAGGTAAGTTGGCGGGTGAACAAGCAACATTGGTTTTTTATAAAACTCCTTTAAGTGGACATATTTATCAAGTAACAGTAACATATCAAAATATGTATTCAATTGATTCTGTGAAGTATGCGTTTGAAGATCGGGTGAAGAAAATTATCACCCGCTATGCAGTTCCCAATACATTGGACCTGTCGAAAAATCAAACCATTACCACCATAAAATACCAAGATCCTACGCCAAAATCTGCCAATGATCCTTCGTCATCAACAGCAGCAACCTATTTCAAGTTACCGGATAGCGCGGTGAAGGTTAGTTGGACGGATATGGTGTATTTTACCAATTTGATTATGCATTGCTATCCCAATGTAAAAACACATCAGATTGTGGTTGAATATTTGGTGAAAGACAATCTTCGCAAATTGGAATCAGAAAATGCCATGGCACCTACCAATTCCTTGGGTTTTTAGGATTTGTATTGCAACTTGTTGCATTTCATATAGTTGTAGAGAAGATAGAGAGGTTGTTGAATGTGGATAAATATTATTAAAAAAAATTATAACAACGACTTTGGGTAAAACACCCGTTTTTATTGTGGTTAGCGAATGTTTTTGTTTCTAACTTCTTGTTTTTCAGTGAGGTAAAAAAGCAAATTGCTTTCGTAAAACTTGCTTTTCTCGATTGGGCTTATCTATAATTGTTTTACAAAACTAATAGCCTATGGAAAAGATTTTTTACTTAATGCGTCATTGGGTTGATGACTCAATGATCTTACTAGCAGTACTTTATGGTGCTAGTAAATTGTATTCTGCCTTGTTTAACGTTGCTCCAAAGAATGAAATGAGCACAAAAGAAATTTTAAGTTCTGTTAAAACGCAAACGGGGTTTGGATTATTTTTAGTTCCTTTTACTGCAGGATTTGCATTTTTGTACAACCTGCTTTACAACATTATTTGGTTCTCCAGTGAGTTAATTAATTGGGTTGTGAAAGGTTGCATGTGGTTTTATCTTGAAATTATCAAAGCAGGCCTTTTCTTAATCCTAAGAGTATTGTGGCATTATGTGGTTTTATGGCCATGGAAATTGCTGAATTTGTCGTTTTCTAATATAAAGGCCTCCATTAATAAAAAGGATTACCTCCGAGCAGTTACAGGATTATCACTTGCATTGGTAGTCGCTTTTTTGGGGAGATTCGTAAATCAACATTTTGGATGTGGCGTTTGGGCTGAAATTGTATTTGCCGTAATTTCAATTTTCCCTTTGGGATGGGCAATTGGAAATATCGCCCATGGAAACGAAAATCAAGAAGAAAACAAGAAATTGTCTATTCGTTATTTTAAGCATGCCGGCTTACTCATTGGATTATTCTTACTATTTATTTTAGCACAAGTTGCCCTTGTAAAAGTTGGCGCTGAAACAAGCTTTGCTTACGCATTGAGTGCATTATTTATCGGCCCTAACTTGGTGAGTTCAGCATTTATTATCTTCAATTCATTATTGTTGATTTTTATTGTTTCTGCATTACCATCTTTTTCCAGAACATTCGAAGGTAAATGGCTTGATCTTTATAAAGCATTTGGTTTGCATATTTATCAAAAAGGTTTGCGCTATCTATTGGCGTTGCCCATGATGGTAATTCCAGTTGCTGCACTTATTGTTATTCCTTACTATATCGGCGGTGGTATTTCAAGTACCTCTTTAATGGTTACAACGGATCAATATGGTAGAAAATTAACCGATTTAAACAAAGAATTGGAAAAATCAAATATCGCCTCATACGATGCATGGTATAATACTGAAACAGTAAACGCCGATTCTTTGAAGAAGTTAATGGATGCCGATAAAAATAGTTTGTCTTTGAAGGCCGAATATGCACGTGTAAATACAAATCGCAATTACATGTACGATATTTATCATACATATTATAATCAGGTGGCTAATGCGCCGTTGAATGTTGCAGCTAGTTTATTCCAGAAATATTTGGAAGAAAATGGTAACCGTGTTCCTGTAAATGCATATCCTAAATCAGAGGAGGATACAAATGCATTTGCAGCGGATTTGGCAATGTCAAGAGCCGCTGTTGCTGAAGCAAATCAATCAAATAGTAATGAAACGTCAATTCCACCAACTGCAGTTGAGTCGCCAGCAATGGATTCAATGGCAGCAACAGAACCAGTTTCTGCCGATTCTGCTATCATCGCCAATGCGGCAACGCCAACAGAACAAGTTGCTAATAGTCCTTCTACTACTGCTGCCTCAAATACATCTAACCCGCAATTAGAAAGAGCAAAAGCCATCGAAACACATATTGCTGCTATGCAAAATCAACTGAAAAATATGCAATCATCAATGTCGCTTGCAGGTATGTTAGGGCATTTGATAGCGGGAATTTGGATGTGTTTGCTTGTAGCTGCGATTTATGCTCTTGGCTTGGTATTGTTCTCTAAAGTAAACCACGCCATTTTTACAGAGGTAGATTCCACAAACAATTGGAAAATATCGGAGGAAATAGCAGCGGCAAAAGCGTTGAATCCTAATCAGCCACTGTTGGGAATTGGTGTAATTGTATTGCTCGTATATTCTTCTATCAGTAGTTGCTCACCCTGGAATCCTAAGTATTGGGATTTAGGTTTGTGGAAGCCTGCTCAAAAAGAATGTTGCGAAATGGATTCTACATCCTGTTCTGATAGTACAACCATGGATGCTCCAATGTATCAAGAAGAATCTATGCCTGCTGTTGATAGTGCTGCCGTAGAAATGCCAGCAATGGATACTACTGCAGTTGATGCTAGTTCAGTTGAGTATAATTCCGAATATTATTCTCCTGAAACAAGTTACGGAGAATAAATTTAACAAAATTTAAGTGCAAAAAGCCTTGGTTATCCAAGGCTTTTTTGTTTTAATTCGTGTTTGAATGCCAATCTTACCTGATAGATATCAAAATCAATTTGCCAATTTAACTTTCAGATGGATTCTTACATGGATCTTTGTTATCCTTGTTGGGTTATCATCATCATGTTCAGCCCAAAATGCCTCAGGCAGTCATAGCCACACATTCAAACGTGTACGTATAGATTATACTAAGATCGATAAAATTTTTAATCAACATCTAATGGTTAAAACCCAGTTGCAGTCTGCCCCTGATACATTTCCATTATTAACGTTTCCACAAAACAAAAGGTTCCGAAGAATTCGTGTACTGAGCATGCCCAAATACGTAGATAGGGGATATAAGGTTGTAGAAGGAGATACCATCAAATTAAAATCAAAACTATTGTCTGATAGAATTCGTGGAAGATTAATTTGTGCAACAGATAGCGGCGTTTGGTTGTATCAAATAGCCAAAAAACAAGTTGTTTATTTTCCTTATTCCCAAATTCAACATATCCGCAGTGGAAGTAGCGGATGGCGAGCCACAGGCATTGCTTTGATTCCCATAGCCGCAACCATGGGTGGTTGGCTGTTTTATGAATCTGTAGTTGCTGTAACAGCTGATCAATCAATGATTTTGTTCTTGTCTTGGTTTGGTTTTACAACAGTCGACTTTCTGTTTTGGCTCGATTACTCAGATCGCGCCAATTCCAGTTATTTATGCAGTTCTTCCATACTAGGAGATGCGAAAAATGGACAAGATTTCAAATCCATGGCTGAAGGAAATAGAATCCAACCGCCCTATAATATATTTGATATTTTGTTTTCTAGAGAGCTCCATTTCTGGCCAAGAACAAGGATTTTTAAAACGTCAATACCATTGTATTGTTTACCTGTGACAGCCAAATGATACGTGGATTCATCATCAAATACTTAGTTTTATTAAAACAGAAAACCTTACTGCTTAAATTGACTTTTTGAATTAACTTACTGCTATGTTGAAGTCGATAAATGGATATGTGAAAATTAGCAAGTTCCTTTTAGGGCGATACTTGCTTTTGTTGCTTTTTTGGCTTGTTGGATTGCCCATGTTCGCCCAAATACATACTGTGTATCTTCATTTGGAACCAACTTTGGAAAATGATTTTATTTTAAAACAGCATCTTCAACAAATCAAAAAAGATTCTGCCGCCAATCAACAAATACAAAGTAATTTTTCCAAAATACAGTATGGATCATCTTACAACGGAGAAGTGTTAAACCTGCTACCTGTTGGTGTGCCGATGTTTACTATTAAAAATGTATCTCCTAAATGGGGCAATAATCCCAAAACCGCTAAAGAAAGTAAAGTTTCAATGCCTGCAGGCAGTTTGGTTTGGATTGTGAAACCAATTTTACAGGTAGATTCGCTTGTTTTTGATAGCACTCAAAAATTATTTAGTATTCGTTATCTGGTGTATTTTCCTTCTAACCAAAAACTTGGAATAATTAGTGGCTTTGCTTTACCCGAATATTGTATTTCAACCCGTGGATATAGCAATTTGTATTCTGGTAAACCACAACAAGGAAGCGCTATGTCGTACCACTCAAGTTTTGATTATTCCGATCAAGTTTTGAATTTTTGGAATAAAGACGAGAGCCGCCCTAAACCCACAGATGAACAGAAACTACAGGGGTGGGTGAAACCGCATGATTGGATTTTTCAGTGTTACCGCAGATTCGTAAAGGATTCTCAAGCGATGCAGATTTTTGTTGAAGTGGGGCAGGTGAGTGCCACACCCGCGGGAAAAGCCTCATTCATAAGCTCGAGCAAAACACCGCCTATCGCCCTATATCATTGGAATTTAGAGAAGGAAGTTGGAATTCAATCAGTACCCTATTTGAATTCTCCCATTGGAATGGTGGTGCATCAGGCTAGAGGTTTACATGGTTTGCGGAACGTGATAGAAATTCAGCATTGGTCGGAAAGTTGTGGCTCAGAAGGAGGTAGCACTTACTTTGCATTTGAGGAACCTGAAAAAGGAGAAAAAAATAACGTTGGCATGCCCATTTCTACCATCGAAGGATTGAATTTGTTGGGACATTTTTCTGCGGTGGTTGATGGAGGTGTGTATTATTATGCTGAACAGTTGATTTTTCCATCGGATACAATTGTTACTGGGGAATTGAAAGGTAGTTATTACGAAAAGATTACGGGAATACCGAATTATTTGATTTATCGGATTGTGAAATGGGAGGATATTGGCGATGAAGAGGGTTTGTTTGATGAAAGCAATGCCAATATGGAGGGTGATATAAAGCCTGAGTCGGAAGCTGATGGGGGTACTGCCGCCGAGCAAGCCGCCAACGAGCCGGCCGCAGAGCAAGCATCCATCGCCAACCAAATTGATGCTATGCATTCAACCATGACAGAGGAAAAGGCATATTTTCGCTGGAGAAACAACCCCAAACAGTTGCTGGAACTGAAAAAATCTATCGATAATCGCCCTAATAATTCCTATGATTGATTCCATC
>JAGKXC010000105.1 GCA_021151535.1 Sphingobacteriia bacterium
GTATAACGCAACAATTAATTGCTAATTTTAAATTTTTCATGTTTTGATTTCTTTAAATGATTTGATTTTGCTCTTAAAGTGAGCGACCTGTTTTTTGGAATCAATTCGTTGAAATCAAATAACCCAAACCTGCAGACAAGATTGAAGTTCTATTTTTCTTGAAGTTTCAGAAATTTTGGGTTTGGGAGGGATTTTTTCTAAATCATTATTCTGAAGGCCAATGTTATTTAAATTGGGAATCTGTCCTTGAAAAATGAGAGAATAATATTGTTTAAAATCACAAAGTTGAAACTTTGAGATTTTTTGTGGGATAGGTGTGAACCCAAAATAGTAATTTACAATACAGCAGTCTGATTTTAAGTCCGATTGTTCACATTGAATGCTATTTTTAGACGGCATTTGATGTTTCTTAGAACAACAATCTTTTACCTCTGTTTTGCTCTCTTTTTCTGCATTACAATCGTGCTGCAAGACATGTAATCCATCAACTTTGCAAGAATGAAACGAAAATTGGGTTACACCACTTGTAACCGCAAATAGGTAAATGAAAAAAACTCCTACCCAATGTTTCATTACAACAAAATTAATTAATTGAACACAAATTGGGAAAAATTATCGATGTTTGATTTAATATCGCATACGAATTTCGTTGAAACACAGTGTTAAGTAAATTATTCCGACGTAAAACAGACTTTCAATTAACCGAAGAGGGAAGTCATTCGTTACATAAAGTATTATCGGTTAGGGATTTGACCTTATTTGGTATCGCCGCTATTATTGGTGCAGGGATATTTACCTCTGTGGGTAAAGCTTGTGCATCTGGTGGACCTGCGGTAATATGGTTGTTTATCATCTGTGCTGTTGCTTGTGCATTTGCTGCTTTGTGTTATGCAGAATTTGCCTCTAGAATTCCTGTTTCTGGAAGTGCTTACACTTATGCTTATGCTACTTTCGGTGAATTGTTTGCTTGGGTGATTGGATGGGCACTTTTAATGGAATATGCCATCGGTAATATCTATGTGGCGTTTTCTTGGTCTGGTTATTTTACCCATTTATTAGATGGATTTGGCTTGTATTTGCCGCGTTGGATGGTGGTTGATTATTCTTCTGCCCATAAATTTATTTTAGCAAAACAAGGATTGATAGATGCAGCTATGGCTCAGGGAAATTCTGGTGCTTTGTGGATTGCCGCCAACTGCAATGATGCAGAAAAGGAATTAGTTGTAGCTTGGACTACCGCACCAAACTTGATTGGCGGATTAAAGTTGATACTGGATGTACCTGCTTTAGTTATCAATATTCTAATTACTGTTTTAGTTTATAGAGGTATTAAAGAATCTAGGAACGCTTCAAATGCAATGGTGATTTTGAAAATTTTGGCTGTTGTTATGGTAATTGCAGTTGGCGCTTTCTATATAGATTTTGAAAATTTTAAACCATTTATGCCTAAAGGATTTAAAGGTGTAATGGCGAGTGTATCAGCTGTGTTTTTTACCTATATCGGTTTTGATGCCATAAGTACATTGGCCGAAGAATCTCAAAATCCCAAACGTGATTTACCACGTGGAATGTTCTACTCCTTAATCATATGCACCGTTTTATATGTGTTGGTTTCGTTGGTGTTAACAGGTATGGTGCCTTTTATCAATTTAGGTGTTGATGATCCATTGGCATATGCATTACAAGTAAAAAATGTAAAGTGGTTAGAATATATTGTCTCAATTATAGCTGTAGTTGCCATGGCTAGCGTTTTATTGGTATTTCAATTGGGTCAGCCAAGAATATGGCTGTCTATGAGTAGAGATGGATTATTGCCATCTGCATTTTCTAAAATTCATCCTAAGTATAAAACGCCTTCTTTTTCAACCATCATTACAGGTTTGGCTGTTGGTGTGCCCATCATTTTTACCAATGAAGATTTTGTTTTAGATTTTACAAGTATTGGTACCTTGTTCGCATTCGTACTCGTTTGTGGTGGTGTGCTTTTGTTGCCAAAAAGAGAATTAAATGGCGATGATGGTTTTGTACTTCCTCATGTTCATGGGAAATTCCTTTTTCCTTTACTGGTAGCCTTGTCAGCTACCATCATTTATTTTTCTGTACCCAGTTATTTTGATGATGTTTTTGATCTGAGTAAATCAGAGACTTTTACGAGTTTTAATTTGCCGCATATTATTTTTTGGCTCTTTCTTATTTGCTTATCCGTTTTAACCTTTTTGAAAAATTTTAATTTAATTCCATTAATGGGATTAGCTACTTGTGGTTATTTGCTCACAGGCATGAATCCCAATAATTGGTACTGGTTTTTTGTGTGGTTTGCAATTGGTTTGGTTATTTATTTTGTATACGGTTATAGAAATTCGGTTTTAAATAAGAAGTAGGGATGGCAGAAAAAGAGAATGATATAGCCCATGTTTTGCAACGAATGATGCAACGATATCGGCTTACCGCAAAGTTTAGTGAATTAGAGTTGAAAGATGTTTGGGAAGAAATAGCTGGAGCTTTAGTTGCTAAACATACAACCAAATTAGAAATGAGGGGAAAAACATTATATGTTTGGTTTGATCAAGCTCCCCTGAAAAATGAGATGTTCTTGAGAAGGGAACAACTAATGGTTGCAATTAACGATAAACTGGGAGCCGGTTTTATTGAAAAGATTTTTATAGGGTAGTAAATAGTTTACCATTTATTCCTTTTCAGCCATACTTTTCATTTTGGCTTTTTCTATACTCACATTGAGTTCAAATCCAACGATAATTGTGAGAATATTGATGTAGATTAAAATCATTAAAGCGATAATCGCCCCAATAGAACCATAGATTTTGTTGTATGTGTTAAAGTTGTTTACGTATAATGAAAAAATCAAAGTGGATAATCCGGATAAAATAGTGGCGGTTGTGCTACCAGCGGAAAAAAACTTCCAGCGATTGTGTGAAGATGGGCCAAAGAAATAGATATTAGAAATCGCCATAACAAATAAACCAGCAACCACCAAATACTCAAATAATGTGATGATAAATGTGTAGAAGTCTACGAATGGCCAATGGTGTTTAGTTATATATCTAACACTTTGATAAGCCAACATGATGAGAAACAAACCCACAATTATCAGTGCACTCATAAGAAACGTTAAACCAATGGCTTTTAATCGGATTTGGATCCAGTTTTTCTTTTTTGCATTGGGCAATCTTCTATTAAATGAATTTATTAGAAGATGAAAAGCATTGGATGCAAAATACAAAGTACTGATAAAACCAAAAGATAAAAGACCCGTGTTTTGTTTGTTCAGGATTTCATAAATGGTGGTTTGAATTTCTCTGTAGGTTTGTTTTGGTAGAATTAAGGATAATTCTAGAATGAACTGCGTTTTCATTCCCGTAATTGGCAAATAGGCTATTAGCGTTAATAAAAAGATAATCGCAGGGAACAATGCCAAAAAGAAGTTAAAACTTAAGCTAGAGGCTCGCATGTTCAAATTTTCCATAAACATAGCTCTAAGGAAATAACTGCCTACACTATATAAACTCTCACCCTCGAAACTCTTTGGCTTTTTGTTTTTAAGGTATTGTATAAATGGATGGGTAACCTTGTTCTCTAAAATGGGTGATTCCTCTTGTAGTATTTCATCAATTTCTAAAAATTGCTCAGACTTCCACTCTTTGCTATTTGAAAGTATATCCGTAGATTTCTCTTCAAAATCTGGATTCAATAATTTACCGCGATATGTTCTTGGCGTCTCACTCATGAAAGAAATTTATTGAATAATTCAGGTTGAATTCGAATGGGTTTCATGGTTTCCTTTTTTACGAAAAACAATTCAGTAAAACCTTCATTTAATAATAAACCATCTTGGTTATAGGTTTTATACTCAAATTTACAGCGTAAAGTAGGAGTTTCTGGAATAGTAACTTCAATGGTTAATAAATCATCGTATTTTCCTGCGTAAAGGAACTTAAATCCCATTTCACGAACAGGCATAATCACACCGGAATCTTCTAACTCTTTGTAAGTAATACTTTTATTTCTAAGAAACTCAGTTCGAGCTTCTTCAAAATATAAAGCATAAATAGAATGATGCACAAAACCCATTCTATCACATTCTGCATATCTAACCCTTATTTTATGTGAGAATACCATCTTTAATAACGCAATATAAACTTTTCTTTTCTTTGTTCCGGGCGAACAAATAAAATGCCCATTCTAAATAAATCAATATGTGCTGTAACCCTTGGATGACGAATCATTTGATCCCAAAGGTTTTTTTGATTCCAGTTATTGTCTATGCCATAAAGATATATCGTACCTTGATCTGATAATAAATCAATAATTTTATCTATCAGTTGTATTGAAATTAAAGGTTCTAAATCAATAATCATGGCATTTACGAAAACAAAATCAATTTTGGGCCTACCAGTCAAAAAATCCCATAATTGTTGTGTTGAATTTTGTTTGTGTAATTCCGCTAAGTCGGATTCATACGATTCTGAATAACTGACTTCATTTGAAAAGGTAATATCTGAATAATGGAAATATTGAATGTCTTTTTTTGCAGATTCAATGACTCTTGGAATACTCCAAAAACTATGTCCGATTTCAATGAAAGTAGAACCTACTTGAATATTATTTAACTGGCGAAATAGGAGAGTAAGATATTTTTTTTGAGGGAAAATAGGGTTCAAATCGTGAAACTTTCTCTTCTCCAATTGAAAGTTCATGGTTTCACTTCTCCATAGTTCTAGTATATCAATATCAATAGGTTCAGATTTTTGATATAAAATTTGATCGGCAAATTGATATACAAAAGGAGAGTGGGTACCATGGCGTGAATTGGATCGCCATAAGTAAAAGAAATAATCTGCAAGCCAAAATACTTGCGTTAATTTCATCCTTGTAAGCTATGAAGTACTTTTTGTTCTTCCTTTAATCGGGCGATTTGTTCGTGAGCTTTTGCGATTTTTTCGTCAAATTGCTTTAAAACAGCCGCTGCATTTTTAGAAAGTTGAAAGAAACTCTTATTGTTTTCTAAAGTGGCAATCTCATCTTGCAAACCTTTGATTCGATCTCTGATTTTTCGATCTTCTGATTGTAATCTTCGTTTTGCGTCATCGCCCTTAGCCAAATTTTCGTAATGATTTTTTTGGTTATTTTGACGTTCAGCTTGCGAATGGGATTTATACCTATTAAATATGTCATCAGATAATTTTTGATAGGTAGTTTGTAATTTATGGTATTGTTTACCTGATACAAATCCAGCTTGATTCCATTTTTGCTGCCAATCCTTTAGTTCCCTAAATAACGTAACCGGATCGATGGATTCATTATTAGCCAAAGCGGTTAAAGCATCAATTACCTCTTGCTTTTTATTTATTGCATCAGATTCTTGCGATTTTCTTTCTTTGAACCATTCGTTTCTGCGATTATAAAAATGATCAAATGCAGCCCTAAACCTTTTCCAAATTACATCATTAAATTCTTCTGGAACTGGACCAATTTTTTTCCATTCTTCCTGTAATTGCTGAAGCGCATCAGCAGTCTTATTGAATTCGTTGTTGTCTTTTAACGCTTCTGCTTTTTCACACAACGCTTCTTTTTTATGTAGGTTGTCTTTTCTATTATTATTCAAATCCTTAAAGAAATGCTTTCTTTCACCATAGAAGCGATTTCTAAGGCCTTTGAAATTTTGCCACATTTCTTCGTTAACCTCCGCTGGAACGGGACCAATTTTTTTCCATTCTTCCATCAATCCATCTAATTCTTTTGCCACATTGGTCCAATCTTTTGGAGAGGAGGGAAGAACGCTCAATAAAACTTCTCCTTTTTCAATTAAAACCTGCTTAAGCGATTGATTTTTCTTTTTATCGGCATCAATCTTTGCTTGCTGTTCTTTCTTTGCATCAATAACAATATCAGAAGCGGCTTTAAATCGTTTCCATAATTCTTCGGATATTTCAGCACGAACCGGACCCGTATTTTTCCAATCCTCATGGATTTTATGCAATGCAACCATCGCTTTACGGATATTGGTTTCATCTTTCAGTGCTTCAGCTTTTTTAATTAAATCAATCTTAATTTCAAGATTTTTTTCTTTATCAAGATCTTTTAATT
>JAGKXC010000022.1 GCA_021151535.1 Sphingobacteriia bacterium
AAGGTTGAAGATTCCAAGGCGATAAACGAGGAGAAAGGTCCTAGCATCATTATTTCGGCCAGCGGCATGGCAGAGGCAGGCAGAATCAAGCACCATATTGCCAACAACATTCAGGACGCGCGCAATGCCATATTATTGGTTGGCTACGCCACTCCTACCAGTTTAGCTGGGCGATTGATTGCAGGCAGCGAAGAGGTAAGAATCTTTGGCGAAACCTATGAGGTAAGAGCTGAAGTACATAAGTTAGATAACTTCAGTGCGCATGCCGACAGAAATGAGATGATGGCCTATTTGGATTGTCAAGATCCAAAGAAAGTAAAAAAGTTATTCTTGGTGCATGGCGATCCTACCAGCATCCAAACGTTCAAGGCGCATTTGATGAACCATGGTTATCCGGATGTAACGGCGGCTAAACACGGTGTATCGTACACGTTGATTCCGTAAGGATAGAACGCAAGCCAAACCAGGTTTTGGTAGGTTAAGTTATTTCTTTTTCAACACAACCCAAACGGAGTTGGGTTGGCCGATTGGGAGGATGGGGTCTGCGTAGAAAAGAATGAGTGAGAAAATCCAGGCGGGTATTGCGTAGAGATAGCCTATGAGATTGATTGCGGAAACCAGTTTTTGATAGAGAAACGCAGCAGGATGTTTCAATTGAAACTGCATCAACATTTGGGCAAATGAAAATTGCTCATGTCCGATGGCCGCCAATGCGTAATATCGTTTTTTGTACTCCGCGACCTCCCAAGAAATCGCCTGTTGATTTAGATACTTATTCCAAGCCTCCAGCCCTATTGGCTCCTGCCTGCTATTTACCGATTCATAGTTTTGCAAATTGCGAAAGGCCCAACGATACCACGGTGTGTACTGATGATGCGCAACAGGCATATAAGCCATTACATAACCGCCACTTCTCAATTTCAACAACTGCAAATCCAAGGTTTTAAAGGGATCTTTCACGTATTGTAAAACGCTAAAAAAAGTAACCAAACCCAGTGATTTTGTCTCTTCAATAGCACCAATTGCTTCATTCGAGTTCAATCCCGCAATTCCCTGCTGCGATTCCTCCTCCAATGATTGACATCCAAATTGTACGGCTTGGAAATCCTTGCCGTCCTTCATCGCCCTATTCCCTCCTATTCTGGCTTTATTTTCTGATAAAAACTCCATCATTGCGGCGTTTTTATCGTATCCAATCCTTTGCCAATTTTTAAATTTTTCCGGGCGATAAAAGATATGCATTCCTTCACCACAACCCCAGTCAATCCAAGTAGAAGCAGGTAAATCCAATTCCACATGCTTACTCCAAAACCTCCATCGCCGTAAAAGAAAATGATTTCGCAACACCACCACCCGCTGGCCCCAATGAATCAACCGAAGTAAGCTCGGATAATCTTTAAAAATGGTTGGCAGCGAATGATCAAAGAATGACACAGGTTCAAAGATAATGTCGTTACATTTGTATTCGCGATGAAAACCTCTCCTATTTTCAAACTCCTTTTTATTAGGATTGCTGTTGTAGCAATTTGTTTCTTTTCACAAATACAAAATTCAGTTGCGCAATTTTCGCAAGAATCATGGATTGGATTTTGGAAGGGCGATTTGCACTTAGGGGAAGTGAGTTTGCGCCTGATCATTGAGGTAAAGCCCGTAATAGAAAGCTCCACTCCAATGCAATTGAAAAGTAGCTTGGATGTTCCGGCCCAAGGAGCGAAGGGAATTGGATTTAATACTTCGGAGATCAATAAAAATAAAATTACATGGGTTTGTTCTGCCATTGGAGCCACTTGTACAGGAGAAAGAAAAGATTCAATTACCATTGAAGCCATTTGGAAACAAGGGGGACAAGAATTTCCGCTTACATTAAAGAAATCTGCTCAGCGTTTCAGCACCAAGCCGCAAACACCGAAACCTCCTTTTGGTTATATCACCCGAACTGCACAATTTTCGCATCCGAGCGGCAAACTTTCATTTGGTGGAACGTTGACTGTTCCCAACGACAGTCTGCTGCAGCTTTTCGAGAAAAACCAACAAATCCAACAACAAAAGAGAGAAAATTCAACCTTCACTCCTACTGAAAATGCAGCAGCTTCTATTTCGCTCAATTCCGTGATTGCCCCTCGCATTGCCTCACATCCCTACATAGTACGTGGAAAAACGGAAGGTATTACGCGTTACCCTGTGGTATTATTGATTTCAGGCAGCGGCACGCAAGACCGCGATGAAACCATCGGCGACCACAAACCTTTTGCCGTTTGGGCCGATTACCTTTCCCTCAGAGGCGTTGCCGCTCTCCGCGTAGACGATCGAGGCATGAATGCCTCCAAAGGCGAACCCGAATTCCTGCAAAAAACCACTACCGAAAGTTTGGTGGAAGATGCGATGGCTGCCATTGAATGGTTGAAAACACAACCCGATATTGATACGAATTTTATCTTCTTAATGGGACATTCAGAAGGCGCGAACATCGCCCTAAAAGTAGCAAAAAAATCCAACAACATCCGCGGCGTAATCACCCTTGCAGGCATGGTAGAAAAAGGGGTTGAAACCAGTATTTATCAATTAAAACCCATTTGGAAAGCCAACGGCGCAGATGAAGAAACCGTTGAATCTTTGGCTAACTTAACCCGCACATGTGCGGCGGCAAGTGCACGATACAAAGATGTAAATGCGGCTAAAAAATTCGCACAAGACAGCTTGTTAAAACATAAAGCCTATACCCCTGCTTTCAAATATTTAAACACATTTGAAGTAAAGCAAACCAAGCAAAAAAACATCTTGGGCTACCTCAGCAAACGCATTGGCGAGGACTACCAACAGCCTTGGATTCAATACTTTATGCAATACGACCCTTCCGTTGATTTTAAAAACAATGATGTGGCATTATTGATTATACAGGGTAAGAAAGACAAACAAATTGATGCCGTTGCAGCCAAAGCTTTATCCCAACAATTGGAAGCCGAAGGCAAATATGTACAATACCGAGAATTTGGTCAACTCAACCACATGATGCAACACGCCGATTCAGGGTTTGTAGACGAATATTTCACACTAGAAGAAACGTTGGCAGGAGAAGTTCCGGCCATCACCATGAGTTGGTTGCAAGTTCAGCTAACAGGCAGGTAAAACGACGTTTAATTTAGAAATCAATTCTAAATCTTTCTCTACGCAATTCGCTGTAAGGCAATGGATTGCTATAATCTTCAGCCACTTGTTTGCGGTTTCTCACCAAATGGATGGCTTCGTAGACGGCAGATCTAAAACTCAAGCATTCTGCAATTCCTTTTCCGGCAATATCATAAGCCGTTCCGTGGTCTGGTGAAGTTCTTACAATCGGCAAACCTACGGTAACATTTACACCATCAAAAAAGGCGAAAGTTTTAAATGGAATTAAGCCCTGATCGTGATACATCGCCAAAACCGCATCGAAATTCTTATAATTCCCACTGCCAAAGAAACTATCGGCAGAATAAGGTCCATAAACCAACATTCCATCTTTAAAATGTTGCTCAATGGCAGGTTTAATTAACGTTTCTTCTTCCTTGCCCAACAATCCATTATCTCCGGCATGAGGATTCAATGCCAAAACGGCGATACGTGGTTTTACAACGTTGAATTCAGCTTTTAAAGCAGCAGCCAAAACGCCAATTTTCTGGGCGATTTTCTCTTTTGTTAAATGCTTGCCCAATTCGGTAATCGGAACATGTTCAGTAGCCAATGCAACCCTCAATTCCTCGGAAGTTAGTACCATTGCATACTGATTAACGCCTAATTTTTCAGCGATATAACCAGTATGACCAGAAAATCCAGCCATGTGTTTCGCCACGGTAGATTTGTCTAAAGGAGCTGTAACCAACGCCTGTAGGTATTGCGCATCTTCCAAGGCTTTGTTCAATGATTTCAAGGCTTCCAAGCCAGCAGAATCTTGGGGTTTCCCAATTTCAAGTTCCAAACTATCCTCGCTTGAAACAACCAAATTCAATTTTCCTTCCTTTGCCTGAGCAGCAGAAGGAACCAATTGATACATAGGTTCTTGTAAGTCTAATTGCTTTTTCCAATACACAAACAACTTGGGATTGGCATACAAAACTGGGGTGCAATACTTGTAAATATTCGGATCTGAAAAGGTTTTTAAAATCAATTCAAACCCCACTCCGTTGGGATCGCCCTGTGTAATTCCTAGCAACACTTTATTCGAACTCATATCTGTTGCAAATTACGGCAATTCATCGGAAAAATCGCCCTAAAAAATCATCCAAACATCCACAATCGCTGACGAAGAAATTTTGGGCGATGTTCTTCCAATCACACACTGTTATTTGTTGTGGGAATTCTCAACTCGCTCCAGCAGCAATCACAGCCAATTAATTGTAATTTTGTTACTTTATGGCGAACAAAATTAAAGTCGGCATTTTCTTCGGTGGCTCTTCTCGCGAGCGTGAGGTAAGCTTCGCAGGCGGCAGAACGGTTTACGACAATCTCAACAAATCGCTTTTCGAGGCCATTCCCCTATTTGTAGATTCATTTGGAAATATCGTTGAACTGTATTGGGAATATGTGTATAAAGGTTCCATTCGCGATTTTTATCCGCCAACGCATTACAATTTGGATGGCCAACGCCAACAGTGTTTGCCGGATATGCCCAATGGATTTCAGATCTATGCCGAAAGTTTAACGCCTACCAAACAACAGCAAATCGCCATGCTGGAAACCTTGGGTACGCCAAGAAAATTGGAAGAGCTTAAGGATTTGATAGACGTTGCATTCTTGGCGCTTCACGGTCTTCATGGTGAAGATGGCAGCATCCAGGGAGCATTAGAGTGGTTAGGGATTCCCTATACAGGAAGTGGGATTTTCCCCTCTGCATTGGGCATGAACAAAGCCCTACAAAAAGGATTACAAACCCAAGCTGGATTGTATGTAAATCCTTTTTTCACCTTAAAAAAATCAGATTGGATGCGAGCGGATGCTGCCCAAAAACAGCAATGGCTCAATCAAGCCCATCAAAAGCTGGGCAATAAATTCGTTGTTA
Source organism: Sphingobacteriia bacterium (assembly GCA_021151535.1). GTDB lineage: Bacteria > Bacteroidota > Bacteroidia > NS11-12g > UBA955 > JAGKXC01. Next base: position 5,033 of record JAGKXC010000022.1, read on the forward strand.
AACCTGCCAACCAAGGTAGTTCTTTGGGTGTTAGCATACTGGAATCGCCCGATAACAACACTTTTGAACAGGCCGTTGAATTGGGTTTCTTCAAATTGAAATTTGCCAAATCTGAATGGCAAAAAATGGCCACAGAAGAGCAAATTCAGTGGATTAAGCAATTGTGCGATATCCGCTCAGGCCTAGGTTTACCGCTGCAATTGAATGGCAAAATCATGCATTTGCCCACACAGTTAATGGAGGAATTGAACACACAATTTCAATCCCAAGAATCTGTGTTAATGGAAGCCGAAGACGGTGAAATTGAAGTCATTCTGGAACAATTTATCGCCGGAAAAGAATTTTCTTGCATCGTAATCGCAGATGAACAACAGCAACCTTTTGCATTGCCGCCCACTGAAATCCGCAAATCCGGTGCGATGTTCGATTACCGAAGCAAATACTTACCAGGTTTAAGCAATAAAGTCACTCCCATCGAAATTCCCGATGCTTGGATTCAAAAAGTACGCGAAGCATGTTGTGAATTATACGCCTATTTCGGATTTGAAGTTTACGCTAGAATTGATGGTTTCATTACAGATCAGGGCGATGTTTTCCTAAACGACCCCAATACCACCAGCGGCATGATGCCATCCAGTTTCTTCTTCCACCAAGCAGCGGAAATAGGGCTCAACCCCTCGCAATTCCTAACGTTGGTGTTAAAGAATTCGTTGCAAGCTCGTGTTGAAAATCACACCCGCGGTCACCATTTTCTACCGCTTATCGCCCAATTAAATGAAAATTTACGCAACTCAGGGAACAGCGGAAATAACAAAAAACGCATCGCAGTAATCATGGGTGGTTACAGCTTTGAGCGCCATATTTCCATGGAAAGCGGCCGCAATATATATGAAAAATTGAGTTCCAGCGAATCGCATCAACCCATTCCGGTTTTTCTTTTGGGCGATGCTCATCAATATCAATTGGTAGAAATCCCGATCAACATGATGCTGAAGGATAATGCCGACGATATCCGCGATAAAATCTTGCATTACAAAGCCAATCCAAGTTTGGTTAAAATCCAACAGGAAGCCAGGAAGATATCCGCCACTTACAACCCACAAGAAATCGTTTACGAACCCCAATATTTATCGTTAGAAGCATTGGCAAATAAATGCGAAGGCGTTTTCATTGCGCTTCACGGAAGGCCCGGAGAAGACGGCACTTTGCAAAAGGATTTGGCCAAAGTGGGATTATACCACAACGGTTCTTTGGCGCACAGTTCAGAAATCACGATCAACAAATATGAAACCAATAAAAAGCTTAGGGAATTAGGCTTTTTAGTGGCTAACCATGAGCTAGTAAAGAAAATGGATTGGTTGCAACAAGGCATGGCCTTAGCTGAGCGGATTTGCAAAGAATTTGGCTTGCCGTTAATTGCCAAACCAGCCGATGATGGTTGCAGTGCTGCGGTGAGAAAAATCAAATCGGCGGAGGAAATGAACCAATTTATGGCTGCCATTTTCCGCGATTCAGCAGAAGTACCGAAGTCATTAGCAGAATCCTTACATATTTTGCCGGGCGATGAAATGCCACAAAAACAAGAATTGTTAATTGAACAATTCATAGATCATGCTGGAGCAGTGAGATTTTTAGAAGTAACCGGAGGCATGGTAACACATGTTAATGCAAATGGCGAAATTGAATATGAAGTTTTTGAACCCAGTGAATCATTAGCAGAATCTGAGATTTTGAGTTTGGAAGAAAAATTCTTGGCGGGGCAAGGTCAGAATATCACGCCTGCTCGTTATGCAAAAGACATTGAAGAGCAAAATCGCATTTCTCAGGAAGTAAGAAAAACCTTGGAAAAGGTAGCGCGCGCATTGGATGTAACGGGTTACTGCAGAATTGACGCATTCGTTCGCATTATGGCCAATGGGCAGGTTGACACCATTATTATCGAAATCAATTCCTTACCGGGAATGACGCCTGCCACTTGTATTTACCACCAAGCTGCAATTAATGGTTATAAACCTTTTGAATTTATCGCCGAAATACTGAAATTTGGAAAGGAAAGAAAATCGTGAAAAACTGGTTATTCAACATTGGATTGGGAATAGTTTATGTGGGCATAATTTTAATTATTGCTTATTTTTCATTAGACGCTTACACCCGTCACGGCAACCAAATTGTTGTGCCAGACTTGATGAAAATGAATCCCATAGAAGCAGAAGAAAAATTGGCAGAATTGGGTTTGAATTTAAAGATCAACGACACGATGTACTTAGACAATTTCAAGCCCGGCGTAATTGTGGAGCAGTTGCCGTATGCCAATGAAAATGTAAAAGAGAACAGAACCATTTATGTAACAGTAAATGCAACAACCAAACCCAGGGTTTCTATGCCTAAACTGGTAGATTGTTCTTTAAATCTGGCCAAAGCGTTATTGAAAAATGCCGGTTTGGTGTTGGGCAATATCAAGTATCAATACGGCGATATGGGCCATAATTTGGTCATTGAACAACGCGTTGGCGGATCGCCCATTGAAGCTGGTCAGAAGATTTTGAAAGGCACAAAAATAGACCTCACTGTTTTAGACGATCGAAATGGTGGAAGTTCAGATACCACCAATGTTGTTGAAGATGTAATTGAATAGTGTTTAAGCATTTCCATAAAAGTTTTTACAAAAAATAAACGTTCAATTACAATATTTGTAGAATATTTACGTTGATTTTGATACGGCTTAATACTTTAAATACATAAAGCACAAATGAAATTCCAATTTTCCCCTTCTTTAAAATACTTCTTCAAAAATGGAGTTTCGGGAAAAATTGCATCTAAAAAGTATGTTCTAATTGCTGTTATATCAAGTTTTTTTCAAGGCGAAATCATGGCACAAATCTCGCCAAACGCGGGTTTAACGATTACACCACTTAGTAAACGTGAGATAAGTAAAGATTTAAACAAACGGTTTTTGTTAGCGAGAAGAGGTATTAGCGATACGCTTACACTACCCTTTTTTGAAGATTTTTCTCAGCAAATTGGATATCCCACACCGACACATTTTACAGACAATCAAGTTTGGGTAAATTATTCTTTTGGGATTAAACCACCTACATACGGCGTTGCCACCTTCGATCATTTAAATTCACACGGCAGACCTTATTCCTCATTGAACCAAAAAGTTTCAGTGTTTGCAGATAGTTTAACTTCCCAACCCATTAACCTGCAATACTATTGGAGCGGTAGTAATACAATAAACTACAAAACAACAGATTCTATCTATTTGAGTTTTTTTGTTCAAGCGCAAGGTTTGGGAGATAATCCTGATACAGAAGATACTTTGATGTTATTTTTCAAAGATAAAAATCAGAAATATCAGCGCGTTTGGGCTTTGGGTGGAAGAAAATTAGATCAGTTTACAGAGTATTTTGTTGCTGTGGATCGATATGATTTTTTCAATCCTGATTTTCAGTTCCGTTTTGTAAATTACACCAAATCTACAGGAAATTTAAACCATTGGCATTTGGATTATATCCGATTGGATAAAAACCGCAAAGCGTATGAAAAGACCATTGAAGATGTTGCCATTGCGAATGCAACTTTATATCCTGTTTTAGATTACAGGAATGTACCTTATACTCACTATAAAGCACATAAATCTAGCATTAAGGGCAAAGGCTTCTTGTTAAATATCAACAACTTAAACTATTCCAATATTGTACAAACAAGAATTGGTTTTAGCGTAAAGAATCAATATAACCAAATATTGTTTTCTATGCCTCCAGCGATGAATGTGAGGAATATTGCCGCAAATAGAGACTCAACTGAAAAAATCGACGCGGTATATATCGATACATTATCGGGTGACGCACCAAAATTGAAGTTTGATTTCGAAATTCAACCGCAAGGTAACGATGGAACACCCACACAATACAACAGCAAAACCAACAACAATAAAATTAGTGTAGAGCACAGTTTTATGCCTTGGTACGCTTACGATGATGGTAGTGCAGAAGGTGGTTTTGGATTGGATTATGAAAATCTAGGTAATATTAAAGGTCAATTTGCGATGGATTTCGACATCCTAAATGATGATTCTTTAAGGGGTTTGGCGATTTATTTCAACCAAAGTTTAACCGATGTATCTTCCCGTCCTTTCAAGTTAAAGATTTGGAAATCACTGTCGCCAATTGGGGCACCTGACAATCAAGATAAACTTATTTACGAGTACACCGTTGATCGCCCGATATACACCGATAGCATCAACAATTTCTCTTATATTTTCTTTGATTCTGTACTTTTCTTACCCAAAGGAAAATACTATGCAGGCTGGCAACAAAGCGTTCCATTTATATTAAATGTGGGCTACGACAACAACTACCGATTCAATTATTCAGATCAGGCAAACCCTCATCTATTCTATAATTTATTAGGAAGTTGGGAACATTCAGACCCAAATATCATGGGTACGCCGATGATTAGAATGTTGTTTGGAAAGCGGATTAACTATGCGTTTAACACCGTAAGATTGGAGCAATTCAAAATCAAAACCTTCCCAAATCCCTCTACAGATTGGATTTCTGTTCAAGGTTGGACGCCTCCAAATTGCAAATATGAAATCATTGATCAGCGTGGAATGAAAGTTCAAGAAGGCGCGTTGATTGAAAAAATCAATACCGAAAAACTTGCTTCTGGCTCTTATCAATTGATTATCAGCGCAAAAGATGGTAGTATCGGTATTTCTAAGTTTATCAAATTATGAACACCGATATATCCGTAATTGAATTAGAGAAGCGTTTGTCTGCTGGCGAAAAAGTAAACCTTATCGATGTAAGAGAGGTTCATGAATATGAAGAATTCAACTTAGGAGGCACGCTGATTCCATTGGGCGAATTACCCAATCGTGTGGATGAATTGGAAGACCTAAAAAGCCAAGAAGTGATTGTTCATTGTAGAAGTGGAATGAGAAGCAATGCTGCAAAACAGTTCTTAATGCAACAAGGATTCGAAAATGTTCGCAATGTATTGGGTGGTGTTATCGACTGGCAAGCCAACTTCGGTTCTTAATTTCCAATGAAAATTTCAAGGCGAAATAAATTTATCGCCCTTACTGCAATATTTGGCAGTTTGATTTTCTGTTTATTTTATTTTGTTTTTATTCCAGGAAATTCTGATCCTTTAAATAATTCTGTTTCCAAAAATTACCCTTTCCTGAATGCCCATGATACCGTTGATTACGTGGGTAAAGAAACTTGCAAAGGCTGTCATGCCGATATTTACCACACCTTTGTAGAAACCGGAATGGGCCGCAGTTTTCATACAGCTGAGCGCAAATACAGTGCTGCTGATTTTGAAGGCGTAAAGCCGGTCTTTGATGCCAAAAACAACTTCTACTACTACCCTTTTTGGCGCAATAGTGAGTTGTTTATCCAAGAATTTAGACTTTCAAATTCATCGGGCGATACGGTGCACAACCGCATTGAAAAGATCACCCATATAATTGGCAGTGGCCAGCATACCAATTCGCATTTTTGGACAGATGGCAAACACCTGTATCAAGCACCACTTACTTTTTATACCCAAGAACGAAAATGGGATTTACCCCCAGGATTTGAGCATTTCAACTCCCGATTTTCGAGGAAAATCGATATTGAATGCATGAGTTGTCATACGGGGATGCCCAAAGTCACAAAGGGTTCCACCAATATATTTGAGCGGTTGCCTTTGGGCATTGATTGTGAGCGCTGCCATGGTCCAGGTGAACTGCACGTCAACCAAAAGAGAGCGGGTATCATTGTAGATACGAGCAAAAGCGCCGATTACAGCATTGTTAATCCCAAACGATTGCCCTATCAATTGCAGGTGGATATTTGCCAACGTTGTCACTTGCAAGGCAACAATGTATTAAAACGGGGTAAGCAGTTCACTGATTTTATTCCAGGAATGCACTTGGATTCCATTTTTACGGTATTTATGCCTAAAACAGAAAAAGGCAGCGCGTTTGTGATGGCCGGACAAGCCGAAAGATTCCAACAAAGCGCGTGTTTCTTAGGTTCCAACAAAAATATAAAAGCTTACAATCCGCAGCTAAATTTCACCTGTATCAACTGCCACAATCCCCATGTGAGCGTAAAAAACACGCGCATTCAACAGTTTAACCAAACCTGCTTTAATTGTCATCATGAAAACAGCAAAAGAAGCAAATTACGCCACTGCAAGAGCTCAATGGGTGCTGCGGGCAGCAATTGCGTAAAATGCCACATGCCAGCATCGAATACCCGCGATATTCCTCACGTAACGGTACACGACCATAAAATCCAAAGGCCGGTTGCACAAATGATTTTTTCGGGCGATGCATACAAGGCGGAAAACAGTAAAGCCAATCGCTCCAATTCCAAATCAAATTCGGGTACATTAAGTACAACCACCAACAATTCTGTTTCAGATATTTCTAGTGGCCAATTACATAGTATCAATGCAAAGCATCCCAATGCCTTCACCCAACTTTATGCCTATATCTCGTACTTCGAAAAATTCGAAGCCAATCCCAAATCATTGGAGATGGCTAATGTAATTTGGGGTAATTGGGAAAAACAGCCTCAAGATTTTTGCTATAATATTGGTAGTTCAGCCTATTGGGAAGCCGCTGTTTATTTGAATTTTGTGAAACGCGATTTTACTGGAATCATTGGATTACTGGAAGGAATGGGAATTGACCCCAATGAAGAACACCCTGAAATTAGCGATTATTTCGATACCCCAGCCTTTTGGGAATTGGGAAGAGCCAACCCATTACAAGACATTCAAGACCCTTGGTTTTTTTACCGCATTGCCAATGCTTTCAAAAACAATCATCAACCAACTAAAGCGTTGGAATGGTATAAAAAGCTTCATGAAATTCAGCCTTTAAACACTGATTTCAATGCCGAATTTGCGGCAAACTTGATCGCAAATTCTCAGTTAACAGAAGCAGAAACGCTTTTAAACATTGAAATTAACAGGCAGCCCAAACACGAAGAATGCAATTATCAATTTGCCTTGGTAAAATTTGCAAAAGGAGATTATGAATCTGCAAGAAATGCAATAAAGTTATGCATTCAATTAAATCCAGATCGTCCTGAATTCCATGAACTTATCGCTCAACTGTATGAATTACAAGGAAATTCATCGATGCAGCAAAAGCATTCCACCATCGCACAGGAATTGAAGTTGGGTAAAAAGTAAAAAATTAATCCCGGCGTTATTGTATTTTCGCGGTAGGATGTTAGACAAATTCGGTATCGCCAAGCGCATTGCGCAAGAATTGCAAGACGGTTACTACGTAAACCTGGGCATAGGAATTCCTACTTTGGTGGCAAATTATATCCCTGAAGGGGTGGAAGTTGTGTTGCAATCTGAAAATGGATTATTGGGCATGGGCCCCTTCCCTATTGAGGGCGATGAAGATGCGGATTTGATCAATGCGGGCAAGCAAACCATTACCATGACAGCCGGTGCATCCTTGTTTGATTCTGCCACTAGTTTTGGAATGATCCGTGCGGGCAAGGTAGATTTAACAGTTTTAGGAGCGATGGAAGTGAGCGACAATGGCGATATTGCCAACTGGAAAATTCCAGGTAAAATGGTAAAAGGAATGGGCGGGGCGATGGATTTGGTAGCATCTGCCAAGAACATTATTGTGGCGATGCAACATACCAACAAGGCGGGAGAAAGCAAGTTATTACCTCAGTGCAGTTTACCAATTACAGGCTTGGGATGCGTGAAAAAGGTAGTAACAGAATTGGGCGTATTTGATATTACAGAAAGAGGCTTTGAGTTGAGAGAAATCGCGCCAGGTGTTACCATTGAAGAGGTAAAGGCAAAAACCTTAGGCCGCTTGGTGGTAGAAGGCGATATCAAAACTGTAGCGATTTAAGCGACATTCTTATCGCCAGAAATTATTCGGCAGGGCCGGAATAATATTTCTTGTTTTTGATTTCAGCGTTGAGCTTATTTTTCTTAAAAGCTTTGAGCACAAAATACGAAGCGCCGATTAAAATGGCGGTGATTACAATTTCCCAAATATAAACTGAATACTTAAAGGCTTCAATTTCCTTTTGTTTCTTAGGATCTGGCACTGCAACAGTTTCTTGTGTTGTAATCTCTTCGTTCATCTTGCAAAGATAAAGTCATTCCTTGAGCATACGAACAACCATTTTGTGCATTCGGATTAAGTATGAAATTATTCGGATAGAACATCTGATTTTTTCGGTGTTTTCGCTTCCTGAATCGATAAATCGTTTGTAAATTGCGAATATGTCAACCCTTAATTACATCGAACAAAACAAAGATCGTTTTTTAAGCGAACTATTTGATATTCTTCGCATTCCAAGCATCAGTGCAGATTCTGCCTATGCAGGTGATGTGAGAAAATGTGCTGAAGCTGTTGCCGAGCATTTGAGAAAAGCTGGTGCCGACAATGTGGTATTAGAGGAAACTGCAGGTTATCCTATCGTTTATGGAGAGAAAATAGTGGATGCAAACTTACCTACTGTTTTGATCTACGGCCACTATGATGTTCAGCCTTCAGTACCCGATGAATTATGGGAAACCCCTCCTTTTGAGCCAACCGTAAGAGATGGTAAAATTTACGCCCGTGGCGCCTGTGATGATAAAGGACAGGTTTTCATGCACGTTAAAGCCTTTGAAACCATGATGCAAACCCAAACTTTGGCTTGTAACATCAAATTCATGATCGAAGGTGAAGAGGAAGTTGGAAGTAACAATTTGGGAACTTACTGCAGAACCCACAAAGACAAATTGGCTGCAGATGTAATTTTAATTAGCGATACGGCTTTGATCGCCAATGATTGCCCTAGTATCGATGTTGGATTGCGCGGCTTAAGCTACGTTGAAGTAGAAGTAACAGGACCAAGAATTGATTTACACTCTGGGGTTTATGGTGGTGCAGTAGCAAACCCAATTAATGTGTTGTGTACCATGATCGCTAGTTTACACGATGAGAACAGACATATTACCATTCCTGGTTTTTATGATAAAGTGGCTGAAGTAAGTGCTGCAGATCGCGCAGAATTGGGAAGAATTCCTTTTAGTGAAGAAGAATACAGAAAGCATTTGGATATCGATGCAATTTATGGTGAAAAAGGATTTACCACGATTGAAAGAACTGGTATCCGACCTACATTAGACGTAAACGGAATCTGGGGGGGCTATATTGGCGAAGGTGCAAAAACCGTATTGCCATCAAAAGCTTATGCAAAAATCAGCATGCGTTTGGTACCGAATCAAATTTCTGATGAGATTACCGAGTTGTTCCAAAAGCATTTTGAGAGCATTGCACCTGCAGGTGTGCGCGTAAAAGTAACACCTCACCACGGTGGCGAACCCGTTCTAACCCCAACTGATTCAATTCCTTACAAAGCTGCAGCGGCTGCCATGAAAGAAACTTTTGGCGTAGAACCTATCGCAACAAGAGGTGGAGGAAGTATTCCAATTGTTGCATTGTTTGAAAAAGAATTGAAAACCAAAACGGTATTGATGGGCTTTGGTTTGGATTCTGATGCCATTCACTCTCCTAACGAGCATTATGGTATCTTCAACTACTTTAAAGGTATTGAAACCATTCCTCAGTTCTTCAAGCATTTCGCAGCAATGAACCCATAATAATCCATTTTTATGGCCTTATTACAGGGTGAAGTTTATGAAGCATATAGAAGCGAACTGCTAAAGCGGTATCGCATACTCCTTACTTCTTTGGGTAAAGATCAACCCAAAGATAAAATCAAAACCGTTAGAGCTGCCTTTGATTTAGCTGCCAAAGCTCATGCTGGCACCTTAAGAAAAAGCGGCGAACCCTACATTTTCCACCCTTTAGCAGTGGCCCAAATTGCCGTTGGCGAATTGGGATTGGGTGTTACCAGTGCAGTTTGTGCTTTGTTACACGATGTGGTGGAAGACACTGAGATCACATTGGAAGACATTGAACATAAATTTGGCCCAAAGGTGGCTCAAATTATTGATGGTCTAACCAAAATCTCTACGGTTTTTGAAAACGTTGACAAAGACACCAGCATCCAAGCTGAGAATTTCAAAAAAATGTTACTTACCCTGGGAGAAGATCTCAGGGTAATTCTCATCAAATTGTGCGATCGTTTGCACAATATGCGCACTTTGGGCAGTGTTTCAGAAAACACTAAGCTCAAAATCGCCTCGGAAACAATGTACATCTATGCCCCTTTGGCGCATAGGCTGGGCTTAAATGCCATCAAAGTTGAGTTGGAAGACTTGGCCTTCAAGTTCACTGATCCTTTGATGTACAAGGATATTTCTGTAAAACTTGCAGAAACAAAAAATGCGCGTCAGCGTTATATCCGCGAATTTATCGATCCTTTAAAAGAAGAGTTAGAAAGTGCCGGATTGAACATTTCTGAAATCAAAGGCCGCCCAAAAAGCATTTATTCCATCGCCCAAAAAATGCAAAAACAGCATATTCCTTTCGAGGAAGTGTACGATGGATTTGCCATTCGGGTAATAGTAGATTCTCCTTTGCATTTAGAAAAGGCAGATTGCTGGAAGGTGTATAGCATTGTTTCGGACATGTACAGATCACATAGTTCGCGTTTGAGAGATTGGCTTAGCCACCCTAAAAGCAACGGTTATAGCGCTTTGCACACCACCGTTTTGGGTCCTAAAGGGCGATGGGTGGAAGTACAAATCCGATCTAAGCGCATGGATGACATTGCTGAACGCGGTTTGGCAGCACATTGGCGTTATAAGGCCGGTTCAAATGAACCATTGGCAAATACGCCCCAAGATGATGCATTTGATAACTGGTTGAACGCGGTGAAAGAAACCTTAACCAACAATGATTTATCGGCGTTGGATTTGGTAAGTGAGTTCAGAACCAGTCTATTGGGTGAAGAAATTTATTTATTTACGCCAAAGGGCGATGTAAAAGCACTAAGCAATGGGGCAACAGCACTGGATTTTGCTTTCAATATCCATACAGAAGTGGGGAAAAAATGCATTGGCGCCAAAGTAAATAACAAACTGGTTCCGCTGCATCACGTGCTAAAAAATGGTGATATTGTTGAAATCCTCACCACCCAAAAAGATCGTGTAACCCGTGATTGGCTTGAAATCGTAAAAACCGCTCGCGCAAAATCCAAAATACGCGAAGCACTCAAAGCCGAAAGAACCAAAAAGGCCACACAAGGTAAGTTATTGATGGAAAGACTTTTCCGTAAACACAACCTTGTCTGGAACGACCAAACATTGGGCAAATTCTTGAAACACTTCCACTATCACGTGGGTGCTGAGTTTTATCACAGTGTGGCCGAAGGACATATTCGCTTAACCCGTCAAATTCTGTTTGATATTCTTGAGAAAAAATCGCCTGATTCTACCCTAAAAATATCGCCAAAATCTGCGGGAACTGCTGCCAAGAAGAAACAGCCTGCCATTGTGATTGGAGAGGATTATGAACTACCCTATAGCCTTGCAAAATGCTGTAATCCTGTTCCGGGAGATGGCATTTTTGGATTTGTAACCGTTGGTGAGGGCATAAAAATCCACAGAACCAACTGCCCCAATGCCACTCGCCTTCTCAGTCAATATGGCTACAGGGTGATCCCTGCCAATTGGCGCGGTGATGGATACCAAAAATCATTTGAAACCATGATTTCTATACGCGGTATCGATGACGTGGGAATTGTAAGTCGTGTTACAGAAATCATCTCAAAAGACATGGAAGTAAACATGCGTGGAATTAACATTGAGGCCAATGATGATGGCACATTTGATGGTAAAATTCGCGTTATGATTTATGACTTATTGCACCTAGAACAGTTGATGGATAAAATCAAGGCAACCCATAAATACATTGAAGTAAGTAGAGAAGATCAATAAGCTTGAAAAAACTTAAATCGTAAATCTGTATACATCAAGGATTTAAACTTCAGAAGCATAAAAAAAGAAAGGGCTATCAAATGATAGCCCTTTTATTTTCACCCTAATTAAGGGATAAAGTAATTTCAAAGATTAACCTTCCAAAGCAGCTACACCACCCACAATCTCAGAGATTTCACGGGTAATAGCAGCCTGACGTGCTTGGTTATATTCCAAACGAAGGGATCTCAACAATTCTCCAGCATTATCAGTAGCCTTATCCATGGCAACCATACGTGCACCATGTTCAGAAGCCAATGAATCTAAAATCTGGCGATAGAAAAGGGTTTTAACACTACGAGGAATCAAATCCTGCAATATTTCAATTTTACCCGGTTCGAAAAGATACTCGCTATTGCTTTGGCCAGCAGTTTGTGTGCTAGGCTGAATGGGCAACAAGGTCTCATTTACCAAGATTTGGGTTGCTGCATTTTTAAATTTGTTATACACAACAGAAACATGGTCGAATTCACCCACCAAGAATCTTTGTAATACACCATCAATGGCAGCAAATGTTTTTTCAGCATTGATATCAATCGCCAAACTAACATAATCTGTATTTACTTCAATTCCGTATCTGCGAAGAGATTCAGCGCCTTTTTTACCAATACAAAATAAGGTAACTCCCCCATTTTTGTATGCCTCGGCATATTCACCTTGAAGCAAGTTGCGGGTAGTTTTCACTACGTTAGCGTTAAACGCTCCACACAAACCTCTATCTGAAGTAACTACAAAAATCGCCAATTTCTTAGGCTCACGAGCCTCGAAAAAAGCAGCCAAGCGTGCATCTTCTGTACTTTCCTGTAAGTTACCCATAATTCCCTGCAATTTCTCAGCATACGGGCGCATTCTCACGATAGCTTCACTGGCTTTACGCAATTTTGTTGCGCTCACCAACTTCATAGCCTTGGTAATCTGCTGTGTGCTGATGGTTGAGGAAATACGGGCTCGGATTTCTTTCTGACTTGGCATGGTACTGATTCTTAAGCGAAGTTCTTAGCGATTTCTTTACCAGCTTCATTCAACACTGCTTTTACATCATCATCGATGTTACCTTTTCTCAAGGCTTCCAATGTTGCTTTATGCTTGTTTTCCAAATACTCTAAATACTGAGTTTCGAATTCTCTTACCTTGTTTACAGGCACAGAACGCAATAGGTTGCTAGTTCCCAAATGGATGATAGCAACTTGCTTCTCAACTGATACTGGGCTAAACTGACCTTGCTTCAAAACTTCTACGTTTCTAGAACCTTTTTCCAATACAGACTTAGTGGCTGCATCCAAATCAGAACCAAACTTAGCGAATGCTTCCAATTCACGGTATTGAGCTTGGTCAAGCTTCAAAGTACCAGCAACTTTCTTCATGGATTTAATCTGAGCGTTACCACCTACACGAGATACAGAAATACCTACGTTAATCGCTGGTCTTACACCTGAGTTAAACAAGTTAGATTCCAAGAAGATCTGACCATCAGTAATAGAAATTACGTTGGTTGGGATATATGCAGAAACGTCACCAGCTTGGGTTTCGATGATAGGCAATGCAGTTAAAGAACCACCGCCTTTTACCTTACCTTTTAAGCTTTCTGGCAAATCGTTCATGTTACCAGTGATTGCATCAGAAGCATTCAACTTACAAGCACGCTCTAACAAACGGCTGTGCAAATAGAATACGTCTCCAGGATACGCTTCACGTCCTGGTGGTCTGCGCAACAACAATGATACTTCACGATAAGCTACTGCCTGCTTAGACAAATCGTCGTAAACAACCAACGCAGGTAAGCCCAAATCGCGGAAATACTCACCAATTGCACAACCAGCCATTGGAGAGAAGAATTGCAAAGGAGCAGGAGAAGAAGCAGGAGCAGTAACAACAACGGTATAAGCCATTGCACCGTGCTCTTCCAAAGAATTAACTACCTGTTTAACGGTAGACTCTTTCTGTCCGCAAGCAACATAAATACAATAAACAGGTTCTCCTTTTTCGAAGAACTCTTTTTGGTTAATGATAGTATCGATGGCGATAGCGGTTTTACCAGTTTGACGGTCACCGATGATCAACTCACGCTGACCTCTTCCGATTGGAATCATCGCGTCAATAGCTTTGATACCAGTTTGTAATGGTTCTTTTACAGGTTCACGATACAATACACCTGGAGCTTTACGTTCCAAAGGCATTTCGTAAAGATCGCCCTGAATAGGACCTTTACCGTCTACAGGCTCACCCAAAGTGTTTACAACACGACCCAACATTCCGTGACCGGCTTTGATGGAGGCAATTTTACCTGTGCGCTTAACTTTATCACCCTCTTTAATTTCAGAACTGCTACCCATCAATACGGCACCTACGTTATCTTCTTCCAAGTTCAATACTACAGCGCGAACACCGTTGGCAAATTCTACCAACTCACCGCTCTGTACACCTAGAAGTCCGTAGATACGGGCAATACCGTCACCCACTTGGAGTACGGTACCAACTTCTTCAAGATTTGCAGCTGTATCAAAACCTGAAATTTGGCCTTTCAGGATATTCGATATTTCGTCAGGTCTAATATGTGACATAATAATTTTTTATGCGATTTGAAGATCTTTTTTCAATTTTAATAATTGGCTAGCGATAGTAGAATCGAAGATTTTACCATCAAATACGATATTGATACCGCCAATAACACTAGCATCAATCGTTTGTTTTAACTGAACTTCTTTGGCTCCGGTTTGCTTAGCAACATACTCCTTCACTGCTTTCACCTCTTTTGCAGATAAATCTACAGCAGATGAAACTTCCGCAACCATGATATTGTTATGGCGATTGTTTAAATTAACAAAAGCCTGTGTCATAGCAGGAATATATGCCTCACGAAACTTATCAGCCATCAAAATCAACAAACTTTTGGTAAGTGGGTTGTAACTGGCGAAAAGTTTCTCCATCGCTTCTTTCTTGGTAACCTTTTTGATAAGCGGACTATGCAAGAACGTAACAAAATCAGCACTTTCTTCACAAGTTTGAATCAAGTGTTGAATGTCTTTTTCAACCGCATCCAAAGATTTGGTTTCTTTTGCTTGCTCAAACAAAGCTTTTGCGTATCGAGAGGCAATTTTAATATCAGACATAATATTCTTTTACCAGGAAAGATTTAATTAGTTCAATTGGTTTAATTGTTGAGAAATCAAAGCTTGTTGTGCAGCGTTGTTTTCTAATTGTTGAGACAAAAGTTTTTCTGCAATCTGAACAGACAATACAGATACTTCTTTCTTCAATTCAGCAACAGCAGCAGTTTTTTGCTTTTCGATTTCATCTTTTGCACGTTGAATCAATTTCTTAGCTTCATCATCAGCCGTAGCTTTTGCGTCACCAACAATCTTTTCTTTCATCTCACGTGCTTCTTTCAAAATGGCTTCTCTTTCATGACGAGCAGCAGCTAACATTGCTTCGTTTTCGCTGCTTAGTTTCACCATTTCTGCTTTGGTTTTCTCAGCTTGCATTAAAGCATCCTCGATGGTCTTTTCACGGTTGTGAATAGATTCCAAAATGGGCTTCCAAGCAAATTTCTTTAAAATAACAAGTAACAAACTGAATGTTACAAGCATCCAAAATACGAGTCCTATGGCGGGGGTTACTAAATCCATGTTTTAATGTTTTTTGAAATAAAGGGGTTGGGAATACCCAACCCCTGTGATTTTCTTAAAGGAACAAAATCAAAAGACAAACTACGATCGCGAAGAATACGGCACCTTCGATCAAAGCTGCAGCAACGATCATGTTACCACGGATGTCACCAGCAGCTTCAGGCTGACGTGCAATTGATTCCATAGCGCTACCACCGATTCTGCCGATACCAAGACCAGCACCAATAGCGGCCAAACCAGCACCGATAGCGGCACCCATTTTGCTGTAAGCAGCGGCTAAATCAGCTGCTTGAAGAAGAGTGTTCATGAGACTCATAATTATTTATTGGTTGTTTTAGTTTTAATTTAATATTTATTGATTAGTGGTGGTGTTCCTCCACTGCCATTCCTATGTAAATTGAAGTTAACAAAGTGAATACAAATGCCTGCAAGAATGCTACTAACAATTCCAACATGCTCATAAACACAGTAAATCCAACACTCAATGGTGTAACAGCATAACCAATAGATGGTTTCATTGCACCAAAGATAAAGATCAATGAGAAAAATCCTAAGATTATAATGTGACCTGCAGTAATGTTCGCAAACAAACGAAGCATCAAAACAAAAGGCTTCAAAATCACACCCAATATTTCAATAGGAATAATTACTGGATACATCCAAACTGGCACATCTGGCAAGAAGATATGCTTCCAATAATATTTATTACCGCTAAAATTCACAGTAATTGCTACCACCAATGCCAATACCATCGTTACAGAAATATTTCCTGTTACGTTAGCACCACCTGGGAAAATAGGAATCAATCCGTAAATATTCAAAACGAAAATGAAGAAGAACAAAGACAATAACAACGGCATAAACTTATCCGCTTTTTTCTTGCCGATAGAAGCCCTGGCCACATCATCTCTAATAAATAGAATCAAAGGCTCAACCAAGTTATGAAACCCTCTTGGCGCTTTACCTGCTCTCTTCTTATATGTATTGGCCATGCCAATCATCAAAATCAACAATGTAAGTACGCCAATGAACATGGCTACTACGTTCTTTGTGATACTGAAGTCATAAATTTTCTCTGTGTTGGCTGAATCTTCCCAAACCACGTGATTGGCTTCATCCAACTTAAAGCCGTTGAATGCCGCATGTCCATGTTCAAATTTAGAAGAAGAAAAAACCACCCAACCTGCACTCTTAGTATAAAGGATAACAGGCAATTCAATTGAAACAGCACCATGTCCTTCGCCCCATAAATGCCAACTGTGAGCATCAGAAACGTGCTCAACAATCATTTTACCTGGCTCAAATTTTTCTGATTCGTGGTGTTCAGCACCCTCATGAGCTGCTGCATCATGTGATGTAGCCTCCTCCTGCTGAGCAGCGGCATGTTCGCCGTCCGCGTGAGCTGCATTTGCCTCTACAGCTGTTGCTTCAACCGCTGTATGATTACCCTCCTCATGCCCTTCTGAAGTACCAAAAACGTAAGTTGATGGAACAAAAAATGCGCAAACTACGGCAAAACTCAAAAAATTTTTGAAACCGCGACGTACTGAAAGTGTTGAAAAATCAAGCATTATCGTTAATTTGACCGTTCCTTTGAATCGGGGCGCAAGTTATGACGCTTTTCCGAGATTTCAAACAACAAAAACAAAACAAAATATATACAGTATAAAACGGCAAAGATTACGTTGGCTTTTCCCACATTTACAAACGTAATTAGCATGTATGTAAGCAACAAAATCATCCTTCCCATTGTGGCAACCATGCTTCTTCTCACCCACTTATTTGGGTTTGCCTCTTTGTCTGCACCGCTAACATAGCGAGAAAAGAATCCAAACACCAACCCTTGAAACAACAAGCCTGTGTAAGTGTAACCGGGCAAGGTAATTTTGGCCGACATTAAATCAGCGAAATAAGTAGCCATGCCCATCATCATGGTAAAACCAAATAAACGATAGTATTTCATCATATCACTAAAAGGCGAAGTGGGAATCGCGAACCTTATTTTCCGCCATCCCAGAATTAAGTGGCAGATTAGAGGCAAGCAATCGATCAATCGCCCGTTAAATTTTCTTCAAAATTAAATATAAAGATCCAGCCACTCCTAACAATGTTCCCACAAGCGTAAAAACATGGTGGCCGATATATTTAACCGCCCAGGGCTGCATATCAATAAAATAGCCCATAAACACAAAGGCGATAATGGTTCCAATCATTTGGAAAGCCATAGATGTGTAACGCAAAAAATAGCGCGTATTCTCTGATTTATTGTTATTTTTCATTACTGCACTGCAGGTGGCTCTACGGCAGTTTTTGTGCTAACTGGCGATGATTGCTGATTTTGCGGAGTAACATTCATCGTACAACGGCCATTGAATTGTGCTCCCGATTCAATAATAACTTTACCAGCTATGATATCACCATCGATGCGGGCAGATGGTTTCAATTCCAAAACTTGCTTCACTACTACATTGCCTTTGATATGTCCGGCCACAGTTGCAAAATCCGCTTCTATATTTCCAAGAACTTTGCCTGATGCGCCAATAACTAATTTTTGCGCCACATGAATCTGTCCTTCAATGGCACCATCAACACGGATATCGCCGTTAGATTGCAAATCACCGGTAACTTTTGTTCCCTGACCTATAATATTTAGGATTCCTTGCGCAGCGTTACTGCTTTCTTTTTTCCCTGGATTCGCCTGAAACATTGCCATATTTACAAATATAATAATTTCGGGCGATAATCGTTGGGCGAAATCGCTTTCTAATTATTTCTTACCGCTTTTGTTCTGGCGAACAGAAGTGCTATCAAATGCGGCTTCATTTCCTTCTAAAATTTTATTGAGCGTTTCCTGCTTGCTGTATTCGCTCGCAAAGGCGTATAAGCAACCAACAACATGATAATTATTGTAAAAGAAATTAATAAGCTACTAAAAACCATCAAAACGTTCAACGGTGTAAGTTGAATGGAGAAAACTTCTGCAAAAGATGTATCATTTATTAACACCAAACGAAACTTATTCCGAAGATTCGCGATAATTTTGCGGTTCCTACCTGATTTTTTCATTATTTTGAAGATTGCGGGTCAATAAAAAGCCAAATTTAACGTTTTTTACCAACAGAATGCGGAGATTGCTATCGCCAGAAAGAAATAAATTCCCTATTGCCTTCAGCTTGTTGGCCTTAATTTTATTGCTGCAAAGTTGCGGCAACCAAGAAAGCTGGGTCTATAAACAATGGCATAATACCCTCGCCCATTA
>JAGKXC010000106.1 GCA_021151535.1 Sphingobacteriia bacterium
CGCCAAGGGTATAGAGCAAGGGTAAATAGTGCTCGGGAGTTGGAATGGAAAGTTCCCAGGCTCTGCCAAATTTGAACGGATTGGAAAGGGCGTTTACATCGAAAGATGATATTTTGGTTTTCATTTCGGCACGGGCAGTTTCCGCCCAATCATAACCGAAATTAGGCACGTTCATTTTGTCCCAAGCTACCATCCCTAAATTGTGAACAATGTTGCCGCTGCTAATAATCAATACCCCTTTTTTGCGTAATTCGGTTAATGATTGGGCGAGGTGAATATGATCACTAGGCGATTTTCTTCTATCCAAAGAAAGTTGCAAAACGGGAATATTGGCTTGTGGATACATGCATTTGATAACGCTCCAGCAGCCGTGATCAAGGCCCCAACTGTGATCCAGCTCTAACGGCTGCGGTTGTACAAGTTTTTGGGTATAATCAGCTAAAGCTGGATTTCCCGGAGCAGGGTATTGCACATCAAAAAGTTCTTTGGGAAATCCGCCAAAATCATGAATGGTTTTGGGTGCCTCCATGGCGGTGATTTTTGAACCCATCGTTTCCCAATGCGCTGAAATACAAAGTATGGCAGTTGGTTTAGGAAGCGATTCGCCTAACGATTTCCATTTCTGACTGAAAACATTGGATTCGATGGCGTTCATTGGACTACCATGTCCAACAAAAATTGCCGGCATGGGTTTGTCCCAGTTTGGCAAATCCCAAATTTGAGAAAGTGAGTTCATGTTTTGGTTGGGGTTTTGGTTAATAGAAGAATCGAATTTATTGCCGCCCATCAGAGTCGCATCCGCTTGCAATTTCTGCCAAATTTCCTTGGCAATAAATGGTGTTACAGCGAGAGACAATAAAAAATGCTTTCGATTCATTTTATTTGTTTAAACAAATATAGGATAAAAAGTGGAAATCAAGGTGCAAGATGCGATGAAATAATGATTTAATTTGAGGGATGTTGGCGGGGGTGTTATAAATGCCCTTGTTGATTACGAAAAAGCATGGGAAATTCAAATTTAAAAAAGTTGTATCGTTTTGGTTTAACCGCAATAATTGTGGGTATGCTTGCATGTTTTGGTTCCAACCAATTGCAGATGGTGGGAAATCAAAGGGATGAACATGGATGTTTGGGTCCGGCGGGGTACAGCTGGAGCGTGGTGTTAAATGATTGTGTAAGGATGTGGGAAGTGGGGTATGGCGTGATGCCTATCGCCCTAAAAGAAAATGGATACGTAATGGATTCCAATCAGGTAACTTATTCGGCGTATGTTGTTTTTTCGAATGATTCGAGCAAAGCGGAGTTGATTGCCTTAAAAGAAGATACTGAGTCGGTAATTTTGGAGCGCATGGCTGAAAAGCAGGGCGATAAGACAATGAAATTGGATGTTTGGGAGGGTGTGGTAGCTAATAAGCGTTATCGGGTAGAATTGGTAACTGTGGATTCTGATATGGAAATGATAGGCGGGATTGATGTGAAATCGGCGGCGAAAGAGGCAGGGAATGAGGAGGGTAAAAGGGAGCAGTGGTTGCTGGTGAGTGAAAATAACACGTTGAAATATGGCACCAATAAATTGGTTTTGAAATAAGAGATTGTTGTAAGTTAAAGCACAAAAATTGTGGAAGAATTAAAGGATTTAGATAAGAAAATTGCCACCCAAATGGCGGTGAAGCCTTGGCAGGTAGATGCTGTTTTGAAGTTGTTGAATGAGGGATCTACCGTTCCGTTTATATCGCGATACAGAAAAGAGAAAACAGGCAATTTGGATGAGATGCAGATTGCGCAGATTCAGGAAATGGCGGAGAAGGCTATCGCTTTGGAGAAGCGCAGGGAGTATATTTTGGAGCAGATTAAAGAGCAGGGTAAACTGACGCCAGAATTGGAGAAAATGATCTTGCAGGCGGAAGATTCGCAGCGGTTGGAAGATTTGTACTTGCCTTATAAGACGAGACGTAAAACCAAGGCGGATGTAGCGCGTGAAAAGGGTTTGGAGCCACTTGCGAAAATCATGTATGAGCAAAAGGATCAGCGTTTCATGTTGAAAGTGAAGGATTTTGTGGGTGAGAAAGTGGAATCGGAAGAGGAGGCTTTGCAGGGAGCGAGAGATATAGTGGCAGAATGGATTAATGAAGATGTAGAATTGCGTGCCAAATTGAGAACGTTGTTTGAGGATGATGGTATGTTGTATTGCAAGAATGCACGGGGCAAAAAGGATGTGGAAGAGGCGCAGAAATACAGGGATTATTTTGATCATCAGGAGTTGTTGAAAAAGGCTGCTGGTCATCGATTTCTGGCGATGATGCGCGGAATGGATCAAGGCTTTTTGAAGGTTTCAGTGGAGCCAGATGAATCGCGTGCAATGGGATTGATGCGTAGACATTGTTTGAAGGGATACAGCGATGCAACCGACCATGTGAAAATTGCGATGGAGGATGCTTACTCTCGGTTGCTTCAGCCAAGTTTAGAAAACGAGATGCTTACGGCTTGGAAGGAGAAGGCGGATGAAGAGGCGATTGGGGTATTTGCGGTGAATGCGAAGCAATTGTTATTGGCGGCACCTTTGGGTGAGAAACGTGTGATGGCCATTGACCCTGGATTTAGAACGGGTTGTAAGGTGGTGGTTTTAAATGAGTATGGCGATTTGTTGAAATACGATGCGATTTTCCCCCATGAGCCTCAGCACCAAAAGGAGCAAGCTTCCAAGCAATTGAAAGCTTGGGTAAAAGAATTTGAAGTAGTTGCCATCGCCATAGGAAATGGCACAGCAGGTAGAGAAACGGACTCTTTTATTCGTCAAACATTTACCGATGAAGTTAAATCTGGCGAATTACAATTGTATATGGTGAACGAAAGCGGCGCAAGTATTTACAGTGCCAGCGCGGTTGCAAGGGAGGAATTTCCTAAGCACGATGTGACCGTCAGGGGTGCGGTGAGTATTGGCAGAAGGCTCAAAGATCCGTTAGCAGAGTTGGTGAAAATTGAGCCCAAAAACATTGGCGTTGGACAGTATCAGCACGATGTGAATCAATCTTTGCTGCAAAAGCGATTGGATGCTGTGGTTGAAAGTGCGGTGAATGGTGTGGGCGTAAATTTGAATACGGCGAGCAAGCATTTGCTGCGTTATGTGAGTGGTTTGGGCGAAGGCTTGGCCAAAAATATTGTTGAATACAGAGAGAAAATTGGCGGATTCCAAAGTCGTGCACAATTGCAAGAGGTTCCCCGTTTGGGTGGCAAGGCTTTTGAGCAGTGCGCTGGATTTTTACGCATACGAGCGGCGAAGCATCCATTGGATAACACGGGTGTACACCCAGAACGTTACAAGGTTGTAGAGAAAATGGCCAAAGATTGCGGAGTGGGATTGTCGGAATTGCTGGGCGATGAACGATTGCTGAAGGGTATAGAATTGAAAAATTACATCCAAGAGGAACAAGGTTTGGGTTTACCTACGTTGGAGGATATTCTGAAGGAATTATTGAAGCCAGGTTTGGATCCACGGGGTGTTGCAGAGCAAGTTCAATTTGATGATTTAGTGAGATCTATCAACGATTTACGACCAGGCATGGAGCTTTGGGGTGTTGTAACCAATATTACCAATTTTGGGGCTTTTGTGGATATTGGAGTTAAGCAAGACGGGTTGGTACATATATCGCAATTGGGGTATCAATTTGTGAAAAATCCGGCAGATGTGGTGAGTTTGGGAGAAAAGGTGAAGGTAAGGGTATCGGAAGTGGATATGCAGCGCAAGCGAATTCAATTAACGATGAAGTTGTAGTGAAATGCGATAGAGGGTATGGGGGATGTGAGTGAAGCAGCGATTTTATCGCCCGAAATGAAAAAATGAATTTGGATGGGGCATTTGAAACAGAATGCCCGTAATTTTGTATTTTATAATATATGAGCGAATCTGTATCAAAACCCAGGGTAGTAACTGCGCCAACCGGCAGCAAATTGAATTGTAAAGGTTGGGTTCAAGAGGCGGCTTACAGGATGTTGCATAATAACTTGGATCCGGATGTAGCGGAACGACCAGAAGATTTGATTGTTTACGGCGGATTGGGTAAGGCAGCGAGAAACTGGCAAGCCTTTGATGATATTTGTAGGGCTTTGAGGGATTTGAACGACGATGAAACTTTGATGGTTCAGAGTGGTAAACCCGTGGCTATTTTGCCAACTCATAAGGATGCTCCACGAGTTTTGATTAGCAATTCTCAATTGGTTCCGAATTGGGCTAACTGGGATCATTTCCGTGAATTGGAGGCGAAAGGGTTGATGATGTACGGACAAATGACGGCTGGAAGCTGGATTTACATTGGATCACAAGGCATTGTTCAAGGTACATATGAGACGTATGCGGAGTGTGCCCGTCAGCATTTTGGCGGCACTTTGAAAGGAACCCTAAATGTTACAGCTGGATTGGGAGGTATGGGCGGTGCTCAACCGTTAGCTATCACCATGAACGAAGGTGTTGCTTTGGTGGCGGAAGTAGAAGAATGGAGAATTCGCAAAAGATTAGAAACCAGATACTTGGATTTTATGTCGCGCGATATCGACGAAGCCATTAACATGGCTTTGGTTGCGAAGGAGAAGAAGGATGCGGTAAGTATAGGAGTTGTTTGTAATGCGGTGGAGTTGTTACAGCGATTGATCGACAGAGGCGTTGTTCCTGATACATTAACGGATCAAACCAGTGCGCATGATCCATTGATTGGGTATTTCCCTTCTGGGATGGATGTGAATGCTGCGGATAAGTTGCGTTTAGAGAATCCTGAAAAGTACGTAGACTTGAGTTATCAAACGATGGTAAAGCATGTGGAATTGATGTTGGAGTTGCAGAAAATGGGCAGTATTACCTTTGATTATGGTAATAATTTGCGTGGTAGGGCTTTGGAAAAAGGTTTGAAGAATGCTTTTGATTTTCCTGGTTTCGTGCCAGCATATATCCGTCCGTTGTTCTGTGAAGGCAAGGGTCCTTTTCGTTGGGTGGCATTGAGTGGAGATCCTCAAGATATTTATGAAACAGATAAGGTGATATTGGAGTTGTTCCCTGAGAATGAGAGTTTGAAGCGATGGATTGGAATGGCTCAGGAGAAAATCAGTTTCCAGGGCTTGCCAGCGAGGATTTGTTGGTTGGGACAGGGCGAACGTCAGAAGGCGGCCTTGGCATTCAACGAATTGGTTGCAACGGGTAGAGTAAAAGCGCCTATTGTTATTGGTAGAGACCATTTGGATACGGGATCTGTGGCTTCGCCAAATAGAGAAACAGAGGCGATGATGGATGGTTCTGATGCTGTTGCGGATTGGCCAATTTTGAATGCTTTTGTTAACACTGCAGGTGGAGCTTCTTGGGTGAGTTTACATCATGGCGGGGGCGTTGGATTGGGTTACAGTATTCATAGTGGTATGGTAATCGTGGCTGACGGCACTCCGGATGCAGAAGCTCGTTTGCGTAGGGTGTTGCATAACGATCCAGGAATGGGAGTTGTACGCCATGCGGATGCGGGTTATGAAATTGCTAAGGAAACGGCCAAAAAGCATGGCTTGGATTTGGCGGCAAGATTAGCGGGTAAAGCCGTTTAAGTTTTGCGGATTTAGGAAACAGAATCATTTTTGGTTTGTTTCTTAATTATGAATTATGTGATTTTTGGTGGTTCTCGCGGAATTGGCAAAGCGATTTCGGAAAAATTGATTCACGGAGGGCATTCTGTATGGGTGGTTTCTCGCAATGCCGGACATGTTTCCGGTGCGATCCAATTGGAATGGGATGCTTTAAAGGCAGTTTCTGGGGAATTGGGCGATGAAATTGCTGGACTTCCAGAAGTAATTGACGGGGTTGTTTATGCGCCGGGCAGTATTACATTAAAGCCATTTAAGGGTTTGAAAATATCCGATTTTCAGCATGATTTGAATGTGAATTTTTTGGGCGCAGTGAAAGCTTTGCA
>JAGKXC010000023.1 GCA_021151535.1 Sphingobacteriia bacterium
AAGTTAAATTTTAAATTTTCGTTTAAATTACATTTATCATTGACGATTTTTTTTCTTTATGAGCTGATTAAATGTTTAGTAAACATATGATAATTTAGGTTGACGAATTTTATAGTTAAGATTGTTGCAAATAATGGAGAACAAGATTTTTGTTTTAGATACGTCGGTGATTTTATTTGATCATAAGGCAATTTTACAATTTAAGGAGCACGACATTGTCATTCCCATTTCAGTATTAGAAGAGTTGGATAATTTTAAAAAAGGAAATGATACAATCAATTTTGAAGCAAGGCAATTTATTCGTTATATAGATCAGCGTTCGAAAGGTTTTTCATTGTCTACTTGGATTCCAATAGTTGAGAATGGAGTTTCTCTATTTAAAGTAGTAATGGATGAAACCATCGATTCATCTAAAGATGCAAATAAAGTTTTTGGATTTAAGAAAAATGACCATCAGATATTAAATGCAGCTTTAAAGATTCAAGATGAATATAGAAATCGACAAGTGATTTTGGTATCGAAAGATATCAATTTAAGATTAAAGGCGAGAAGTTTAGATATTTCTGCTGAAGATTATGAAACCGGCAAGATTAATGATGTTGAAGGATTATATCGTGGTATCCAAATATTAGATGTAGAGGATGATAATGTGATAACACATTTTCATCAATCTGGTAGTATTTCAAAGTCTGAGGTTTTAGTTAATAATGTATTAGCTAATTCTTTCTTTATAATTAAAAACAATAAAAATTCTTCGTTGGCAAGATTCTGCATGGAAAGTGATAGTCTTATTCGGGTTGAAAAACAAATTGCATATGGAATTAAACCTAAGAATGCAGAACAGACTTTTGCAATGAATGCTTTGTTAAATCCTGAATTGCAATTAATTACAATACAAGGAGTTGCAGGAACAGGGAAAACTTTACTTGCTCTAGCAGCTGCCATTGAACAACGCTCACTGTATCGTCAGATATTTTTAGCTCGTCCAATTGTGCCTTTAAATAATAAGGATATAGGTTTTTTACCCGGAGATATTAAACAAAAGATAAATCCATATATGGAACCGTTGTGGGATAATCTTAAATTTATTCAAAGTCAATTTTCAGATAAAAGTAAAGAATTTCAAAAAATTAGGGATTTAATTGATTCTGAGAAATTGTTAGTTACACCTTTGGCTTATATTAGAGGTAGGAGTTTGTCAAATATAATTTTTATAGTAGATGAAGCACAAAATTTAACTCCATTAGAAGTGAAAACTATTGTAACACGTGCTGGAGAGAATACTAAAATTATTTTTACTGGCGATATTTATCAAATTGATACTCCTTATTTGGATGCTCAATCTAACGGTTTGTCGTATTTAATTGACAAATTTAAAGGTCAAAAAATGTATGCGCATATTACTTTAGAAAAAGGTGAGAGAAGTTTACTGGCAAATTTGGCCAATCAATTATTGTAAGTAAATTTTTAAAAACTTCTGCCTGAATTAAAAAAGTTTACAACAGGTTGAAGATTTGCAAGAATTTGAGTAAAAGGAGCAGTTCTAAGTTGTTCGTAATTTTGCGCACCAGTTAGAACTGCAATGTTCCATGCACAGCCAGCAGAAAAACCCTCGTAAAGATCACTTGTTGTATCTCCAATTTTCATTACATGATGGCCATATTGAATGTTTTCCTTTTTCATTGCTAATAAAATCATGTCAGCATTTGGCCTGCCTTTAGTTACATCATTTGCACAGACATACCCATCAACAATTGTCATTAATCCTAGAGAATTGACAATTACATCGGCAATACTCCTTTCAAATCCTGTATTTAAGTAAATTTTTGTACCGTGTTTTCTCATTGAAGCAAACAATTCTCCAACAAATGGTAGTAATTTTACATTGTTTTCCATTTGAAATGCAGTGATAATTTTCTGATTAAAAAGGGAGATTAGCTGGTTAATTAAATCATGAGATATTTCTATGCCATAAATTGAACACAAGGTTTCGAAAGCTATGTTCTTAGGAATACCCATAACGTTAATTGCATCTGTCAATGTGATATTGATATTGAGCTCCAATTTCATTACATCCACTAAAGTTTCAAGAACAAGACCATTGTCATCAATTGTGGTGCCAACCATGTCTAAAATTGCAAGTTTTGGATACATGCAACAAAGGTTCGCCTTCTATGTATTTTGAATATTATTCCAATGTTATTTTAACCGAAGTTAATGCTATGCGATCTGATAATAGAATGGTGATTTGTAATTAATGCGAGGTTGATAATTACGAAATCTTGAAACTTCAGATTTGCAAAATGTTGAATATTGCAGTTGTATGGGTGGATAGTGAGAATACACCTTGGAAAGAAGCCATCGACGAACATACAGTGAACGGTATAGTTGAATGTTTAACCGAACTGGATTGTTTGGTTGATATAATTGAGATAACGGAAATTCCCACAGATAAAATTGCCGAGGAATTGTGTGCATACGATTGTATTTTAAATTTGAGTTACGGAATTCATGCATGGACACAGGCGGATTTGGCATTTTGGTTTGATTTGAAAAAAATCCCGCAAATTGCATCTTCTGGTTTGGCACAACGCATCGCCCAAGATAAATTGTCTGTAGAATATCGATGTTTGGATAAGGGAATTCAAGTGCCAATTTCATTGATCTCAAAAGACGAAATTGAAGATAACTTAATGTATATTTCAAAGCCACGTTTTGGCGGTTGCCATCGTGGAATTTCTATTAAGGAAGGTTTAGAAATAAAGGACAATTGGTTGGAATTCTCTGGAAAAGATTTGCTAATTCAGCCTTATTATATTGGGAGAGAATTTTCCATAGCTGTAATACCGAATATCCAAGCAGATGGATTTGAGGCGTTGCCTCCATTGGAAATTGTTCCATTCCCAGAAAGGGATGTATTTATAGCGGGAAGTTCTTTTGGGGAGACGCGGAGAAATTTCGAGCCACAATTAGCCCAAGCAAAAATTGAACAAATGCAAGCAATTGCTTTGGCTGCACATAAACTTATTGGGTTGGATTATTATTCACGTTGTGATTTTCGTTTAGTTGGCGATGAAATCTATCTTTTGGATGTGAATGCCATGCCCAATTTACACCATAAATTCAGTATGCTACCCGCGTTGTTGGTACAGCATAATATTGGAATGAAAGAATTTGTGAGAAGGTTGTTGAGCCTTTATTATTTGAAAAATAAAGCGCATCAAGATGCGTTAGATTTGGTATTTTAATCTTATTTCAGGTTGTGATATACGTATTGCACGTCGTCATCGCCTTCCAATCTTTCAACTAAATCTAGAATTTCTTGGGCTTGTTCTTCTGTGCCGTCTACATAGTTGTTGGGGATATACTGGAGTTCTGCGGTAGTAACTTCGATTCCCATATCTTCAAGTGCTTTTTGCATCGCCCCGAATGATTCGAATGATGCATATACATACAATTCCTCTTCATCAAAAGCAACGTCTTCGCAACCATGATCGATTAAGGCAAACTCAAATTCATCTAAATCCATGCCTTTCAACGCTGATTTTTGAATTTTGAAAACGCCCTTTCGGGTGAAGATGAAGTCCAAAGAACCTGTTTTGCCCATACTTCCGCCGCCTTTGTTGAAGTGCATACGAATATTGGCAACGGTTCGGGTATTGTTATCGGTAGCGCACTCTACCAAAACTGCCACGCCATGCGGGCCGTAGCCTTCAAATCTTACTTCTTCATAATCGCCTTCGCCCTTGGAATTTGCTCTTTTAATGGCCGCATCCACGCGGTCTTTAGGCATGTTCACGCTTTTCGCGTTTTGAATAGCTGTACGTAATCTGGGATTGTAATCTGGGTTTGGACCGCCTTGTTTTACGGCGATTGCAATTTCCTTCCCAAGACGGGTAAACTGTTTGGCCATTCTGTCGAATCGCGCAAACATTTTGTGCTTACGTTTTTCAAAAATCCTTCCCATAGAGTCTGCAAAGATAATTTAAGTTTCTGAGATTATTTTAACTGGGGGCAGGTTGGGCAGGTTTTGGCTTTGGTAGGGAATTGGGCCTTAATGGGGATCATGAATTCGGGGTTGGTGGGGTCGTTACAAACCACACCGATTTGATAATTGGCGTATCCTTTTTTTGTTACGGTATCAAAAATCACGCGAACTTGCATGCTTTCTCCTGGTTGCAATTGCATCTTAGGCGCTTTAACAGTAATGCAGCCACAAGACGGATCCATATTGTAGATTTTTAGGAGCTGTTTACCGGTATTTGTAAACTTGAATTCAGTGGTAACCAGATCACCGGTAGCTTCGATACTGCCGAAATTATGTTCTTTTTTATCCAAGGTTAATCTGGGCGTTTTTGCCAATTGCGAAGCTGAATATTTGGGGAAATACTGTTTTCTTGTAAAGGTTACGAGAATGGAGCCATAAGGTAAAGCTGGACTTCCAGTATTCATTGGAATTTCAAATGTACCGAAACCATAATAGTTGATTTTTTTAGCATCAATTTGAATTTTGATTTTAAAATGTTCGTCTGGCTCAAGCGATGTTGGCCAGCTTAAAACTTGCAAATATGGAGGTAATAGTTTTGGGTCTAGGGCATAAAAATCAACTGTTAGAGGTGTTTCATTGGTTACTGTAATTGATTGTGTATCTATGGCGTTATCCAACAGTGGGGAGAAGGTAATAGAAGGTTTACTGAAGGTGATTTTTCCATTGTTATATTGAAATTGTGTATTTGAATTTACATCGATTCCTTCCCGGTACACATCGCCAGCGATATCAAGAAATATGATTGCATTTTCTGTGGAATTGGTGTAAACAGTAACAGTTTTTTGAAACTTACCAATCCGGTTGGTGGTTTCATAGCGTGCGCTCACAAATCCAGATTCACCTGGTTGAAGGGTATCATGGGTCCATTCAGGGGTGGTGCAACCGCAGGAAGTTTGAACGTTATTAAGGATAAGCGGAGCATCGCCAATATTGGTATAATTGAATCTGTGTGTAGCGAATTTGATGCTTTCATTGATGGGCCCAAAATCGAATTTGGTATGTTCGAAAGATACGAGAGGACCTTTTCTGGTGGTAGTTTTTACCGGTGCTGGAGCAGGGGTTATTGTTTTGTTAGTTGGCGATTTGGTTTTTGTAGTTTGAGCGTTTGCTGGGATGATGGGGGTGAAGTAGACCCAGGTAAGTATCGCGAGAAAACGAGATTTTTGATTGGTTGAAAGTGATTTCATTTGTATGATACTGGTTAAAAAATCGTACATATATATAATAGGGTGAAAAAAGTGGGTTGTAAATTTCGTAAACATTTTGGGTATTTTGAGGATTGCGTGGTTAAAAAAAGATGATTTGTTAGAAAAGGGCGATGGGGATAGTGAGATAAAAGTTTGGGTAATTAGACTTTTTAGGGGCTAAATGGTTGTATGGGGAGAAAAAATAGGCTGAAAAGTAAAAAGTTGGCAGGGGTAAGAAAAGGGTGAAGAATGAGTGAAAATAGGGGTGTAGGGGTTATGTGGATAGCAAAAAAGGGGGAAAGGTGTGTGAAATGCGCAGAAAACATTGATATTTTTTTAGAAAGGGGTTGATTTTGAAAAAATTTAGTGGTATTTTTGCCGTCCTTTTTAGGAAATATATGCCTACCATACAACAGTTAATTAGAAAAGGTCGTCAGGAAACCGTTTGGAAGAGTAAGTCTCCTGCGTTGGATTCTTGTCCTCAGCGCAGAGGTGTTTGTACTCGTGTGTATACCACTACACCAAAGAAGCCGAATTCGGCATTGCGTAAGGTTGCGCGTGTGCGTTTATCTAATGGAAAAGAGGTGAATGCTTATATCCCTGGTGAGGGACATAATTTGCAGGAGCACAGTATCGTGTTAGTACGCGGCGGCAGGGTTAAGGATTTGCCGGGTGTACGTTATCACATTGTACGTGGTGCATTGGATACAGCCGGAGTAGAAGGTCGTAACCAGCGCAGAAGTAAGTATGGTACTAAGAAGCCAAAGAAAAAATAAGGAATTAAGAAATGAGAAAGTCGCGCGCTAAAAAACGCATTTTGTTGCCAGATCCTAAGTTCAACGATACAATGGTGTCTCGTTTTGTGAATGGCATGATGTACGATGGTAAGAAATCATTGGCATATACTATTTTCTATGATGCTATTGATATTGTGGAGAAGAAAGTTACAGAAGAGCCAGGAATCGAAACTTTCCGTAAGGCTTTGAATAACGTTATGCCAGCTGTAGAAGTTAAGGCTCGCCGTGTGGGTGGAGCTACTTTCCAGATTCCTACAGAAGTTCCACAACGCAGAAAGATTGCCGTTGGAATGAAGTGGATGATTGGATATGCACGTAAGCGTAATGAAAAATCTATGGCTGAGAAATTGGCTGGTGAGATTTTGGCTGCATCGAGAAACGAAGGTGCTGCAGTGAAGAAGAAGGAAGATACACACAAAATGGCAGAAGCGAATAAGGCTTTCGCACACTTTAGAGCATAATTTATTCAGGAATACAAGTCATGTCACGCAATTTAGCATTAACACGTAATATTGGTATCGCAGCCCACATCGACGCAGGTAAGACAACTACTACCGAGCGTATTTTGTACTATTCTGGTGTAAACCACAAGATTGGTGAGGTACACGATGGTGCAGCAACCATGGACTGGATGGCGCAGGAGCAGGAGAGAGGTATCACAATTACTTCAGCTGCTACTACCGTATTCTGGCACTATAACAAGCAAAAATATCAAATTAATATTATCGATACCCCTGGTCACGTGGATTTTACTGTAGAGGTAAATCGTTCTTTGCGTGTATTGGACGGATTGGTATTCCTATTCAGTTCAGTTGATGGTGTTGAACCACAGTCTGAAACAAACTGGCGTTTGGCAAACAACTATAACGTTCCAAGAATTGGTTTCGTTAACAAGATGGACCGTGCCGGTGCAGATTTCTTGAACGTAGTTTCTCAGGTTAAAACCATGTTGGGTAGCACTGCAATTCCATTGCAGTTGCCTATCGGCGCGGAAGATAACTTCCGTGGTGTAGTTGATTTGATCAACTTCCGTGGTATGATTTGGAATGAAGCGGATCAAGGAATGACATACAACGTAGTTGATATTCCAGCAGACATGATGGAAGAAGCTATGATGTGGAGAGAGAAATTGTTAGAAGCGGTTTCTGAGTATGACGATAAATTGATGGAGAAGTTCTTCGAAGATCCTAACTCAATTACAGAGCGTGAGATTTTGGATGCACTTCGTCCAGCTGTAGTTGATATGAAAATCGTACCAATGATGTGCGGTTCATCATTCAAGAATAAGGGTGTACAAACCATGTTAGACATGGTAATGGAATTAATGCCTGCTCCTACCGATAGAGATGGTGCTGTAGGTACACATCCTGACACCAATGAGCCTATCCAGTGGAAAGCTGATTATGATTCTCCATTCGCTGCTTTGGCTTTTAAAATTGCTACTGATCCTTATGTAGGAAGATTGTGTTTCATCCGTGTATATAGCGGTAAATTGGATGCAGGTTCTTATGTAATGAATATGCGTTCTGGAAACAAAGAGCGTATTTCACGTTTGTTCCAAATGCACGCTAACAAGCAGAATCCAATTGATGTTTTGGGTGCTGGTGATATTGGAGCGGCTGTAGGTTTTAAGGATATCAAAACTGGAGATACATTGTGTTCTGAGAATAATCCAATTATTCTAGAATCAATGGTATTCCCTGATCCTGTAATTGGTTTGGCTATCGAACCTAAAACACAGGCTGATAGTGATAAATTGGGTAATGCTTTATCTAAATTGGCAGAGGAGGATCCTACTTTCCGCGTTCATACAGATCAAGAGACTGGTCAGACCATTATCTCTGGTATGGGTGAATTGCACTTGGAAATTATCTTGGATCGTTTGAAGCGCGAATTTAAGGTAGAATGTAACCAAGGTGCGCCTCAGGTTGCTTACAAAGAGGCAATTACGCGTAAGTATACTCACCGTGAGGTTTACAAGAAGCAAACAGGTGGTAGAGGTAAATTCGCTGATATTCAGTTTGAATTAGGCCCTGCTGATGAAGATTTCCAAGGTGATTATCAATTTGTAAATGAAATTGTAGGTGGTTCAATTCCTCGTGAATTTGTACCTTCAGTTGAAAAAGGATTCAAAGCTGCTATGTCAAATGGTGTATTGGCTGGATATCCTGTAGATAGAATTAAAGTACGTTTGTTTGATGGTAGTTTCCACCCAGTTGACTCAGATTCACTTTCATTTGAAGTAGCTGCTCGTCAGGGTTATAAAGAAGCTGCAAGAAACTGCGGACCGATTTTGTTGGAACCAATCATGAAGTTAGAAGTTGTTGCTCCTCACGAGAACAGTGGTGACGTAATGGGTGATTTGAACAGAAGAAGAGGTCAGTTAGAAGGTATCGATGAGCGTGCTGGTTCACAAGTAATCAAGGCGAAAGTTCCTTTGAGTGAAATGTTTGGTTATGTAACTACTTTGCGTACCATCACTTCTGGTAGAGCGAGTTCTTCAATGGAATTCTCTCACTACAGTGAAGCACCAAAGTCAATTACAGATGAAGTATTGAAAAAAGCTAACGCCGCAAAATAATATAGAAAATGGTAAGTCAGAAGATTAGAATAAAGCTGAAGTCGTTTGATCACAATCTGCTCGATAAGTCGGCTGAGAAAATTGTGAAAGCTGTGAAAGCTACTGGTGTTGTTGTGAGTGGACCAGTTCCATTGCCAACTCGTAAGAAAATTTTCACTGTATTGCGTTCACCTCACGTTAATAAGAAGTCAAGAGAGCAGTTTCAATATTGCACTTACCAGCGTTTGATTGACATCTTTAACGGTTCAACTAAAACAGTTGATGCGTTGATGAAGATCGAATTGCCAAGTGGTGTAGAAGTAGAAATTAAATTATAAGGAGCTGAAGAAATGAACGGAATAATTGGAAAGAAGTTAGGCATGACCAGCATTTACAATGGTGATGGTAAGCGTGTTGCTTGTACTGTCATTGAAGCAGGTCCTTGCGTAGTAACTCAGGTTAAAACACATGCAACTGATGGTTATAATGCTGTTCAGATTGCATTTGGAGATAAGAAAGACAAGCATACAACTGCTGCTGAAAAAGGTCACTTTGCAAAAGCGAATACTACAGGTAAAAAAGAAGTAGTAGAGTTTAGAGATGCGGAAGCGGCAACTATCGGTACCGTATTGGATGTTTCTTTATTTGAAGAAGGAGAATTCGTAGACGTTATCGGTACTTCTAAGGGAAAAGGTTTCCAGGGAGTAGTTAAGCGTCATGGTTTTGCAGGTGTGGGTGAATCTACTCACGGTCAGCATAACCGTTTGCGTGCTCCTGGTTCAATTGGTGCTTGTTCATTCCCTGGACGTGTATTTAAAGGTATTCGTATGGCAGGTAGAACAGGTGGCAGTCGTGTAAAGACTCAGAATTTAGAAATCTTGAAAATCGACACAGATAAGAATTTGTTGGTTGTAAAGGGTGCGATTCCTGGTCATAATGGTTCAACTGTAATTATTGAGCGTTAATAGTATGGAATTTAAGGTATTAAATAAACAAGGTGCTGAGACCGGAAGAACGGTAAAGTTGAATGATACTATCTTCGGTATCACTCCGAATGATCATGCTATTTACCTTGATGTGAAGCAGTACTTGGCTAATCAAAGACAAGGTACACATAAAACTAAGGATCGTACAGAGATTCATCGTTCTACTCGTAAGTTATTCCGTCAGAAGGGTACAGGAGGAGCACGTCATGGTTCTTTGAAATCTGGTATTTATGTAGGTGGAGCAAGAATTCATGGACCAAAGCCAAGAGATTACTCTTTCAAATTGAATAAAAAATTGAAGCGTTTGGCTCGTTTGAGCGCTTTAACATATAAAGCTCAGAATATGAGCATTGTAGTTGTAGAAGATTTTGAAATGTCAACTCCAAAGACTAGCGAATTCG
The DNA here is from genome assembly GCA_021151535.1 of Sphingobacteriia bacterium. Lineage (GTDB taxonomy): Bacteria > Bacteroidota > Bacteroidia > NS11-12g > UBA955 > JAGKXC01. The sequence continues at coordinate 9,980 of JAGKXC010000023.1, forward strand.
CTGGATTCTTGAAGGCAATTAACGTTACAGGAAGATCATTATTTGTAACTGCTGATTTGCAAAAGAATTTGGTTTTGAGTGGAAGAAACATTCAAGGCAACACTGTGTTGCGTGCTTCTGATATCAATACTTACGAAGTAATGAAGGCGCACAAATTAATTTTAACAGAAAAATCAATCGCCAAAATTGAGGAGGCACATAGCAAATGATACTGAAAAAGCCATTGATTACTGAGAAGATGACCGCTATCATGGATAAGCGTGGTAAGTATGGTTTCGTTGTTGACCACAAGGCTAACAAGGACGAAATCAAGAAAGCTATCGAAGATTTCTATGGAGTGGAAGTTGACACAGTAAACACCATGATCCAACGGGGGAAAGCGCGCAGAAATCGCCGCACAGGCCAAATCTCCGGCTATACTAACAAGTATAAGAAGGCCATTGTAACACTTAAAGAAGGTTTTAACATAGACTTTTACGAAAACATCTAATCATGGCAGTACGTCGTTTAAATCCAATTACGCCAGGACAGCGCTTTAGAGTAGCCAACGCTTTTGCAGAAATTACTGCATCAAAGCCTGAGAAATCATTGTTGGTTCCTATCAAGAAATCTGGTGGTAGAAACAATCAGGGTCGTATGACCATGAGATACATCGGTGGCGGTCACAAGCGTCGCTATCGTATTATCGACTTCAAGCGCAACAACTTTGGTGTTGTGGGTGAAGTTGTGAGTGTAGAATATGATCCAAACAGAAGTGCTTTTATTTCATTGATTCAATTCGGTGATGAGAAGCGTTATATTTTAGCTCCAAATGGGATTAAAGTAGGACAGAAAATCGAGCAGGGTCCAGGTTCATCACCTGAGATCGGAAATGCTTTGCCTTTGTCTGAGATTCCATTGGGTTCTTTGATTCATAACATCGAACTTCAGCCTGGTCAGGGCGGTAAGATTTGCAGAAGTGCTGGATCTTATGCTCAGTTGATGGCAAGAGAAGGAAAATATGCAGCAATCAAATTGCCTTCAGGTGAGGCTCGTTTGATTTTGGCATCTTGTATTGCAACCATTGGTTCTGTGAGCAACAGCGAACATAGCCAAGAACGTAAGGGTAAAGCTGGACGTTCTCGTTGGTTAGGTATTCGTCCTCGTACTCGTGCTACTGCGATGAACCCTGTAGATCACCCAATGGGTGGTGGTGAAGGCCGTAACAAGGGTGGTCAACCAAGATCTCGTAACCTTATTTATTCACAGGGTCAAAAGACTCGTGCACCTAAGAAGGGTTCAAGTAAGTTCATTATCGAAAAGAGAAAGTCTAAACGCAACAAGTAATAGTTAGAGGAAAATCATGGCAAGATCCATTAAAAAAGGCCCATTTGTTGACGTGAAGTTGTACCGTAAGGTATCAACGTTAAATGAGGCAAGTAAAAAATCAGTTGTTAAAACATGGTCTAGAAGATCATTAATTATTCCTGATTTTGTAGGACATACCTTCGCGGTTCATAACGGAAATAAGTTTATTCCTGTGTATGTAACTGAGAATATGGTAGGACACAAATTAGGAGAATTCGCACCAACAAGAACATTCAAAGGACACGGAAAATAATAAGAGACATGGAAGCTAAAGCTATTTTAAGAAATTGCCCATTGTCGCCTCGTAAGATGCGCTTGGTAGCAGACGTAGTTCGTGGACAGCGTGTTGAGCGTGCCTTGAATATTCTTCAGTGGAACCAGAAGCCAACCTATGCAATTTATATCTCTAAATTAATTAAGAGTGCAATTGCAAACTGGGGACAGGCAAATGCTGGCGAGCGAATTGAAGACAGCGAATTATATGTTAAATCGATCATGGTAGATGGTGGTATCGTAATGAAGCGTTTGCGTACTGCTCCTCAGGGTCGTGGTTACAGACAGCGCAAGCGTAGTAACCATGTAACTGTGGTGATCGATAGTTTAAAGAATCAAGTAAGTAATAACGATTAAAGGACGGTATATCACATTATGGGACAAAAAGTTAACCCGATAGGATTGCGTTTAGGTATCATTCGTGGCTGGGATTCCAACTGGTATGGTGGAAAAGACTACGGAGATAAATTAGCGGAAGACGAGAAGATTCGCAAATATTTGCGCGTACGTATCCCGAAAGGAGGTATTTCAAAGGTTGTAATAGAAAGAACTTTGAAGCGCATTACATTAAGCATTCATACTAGCCGCCCAGGTATCGTTATTGGTAAAGGAGGAGGAGAAGTTGATGCGATTCGTGAAGAGATCAAGAGAATCACTGGTAAGGATGTTCAAATTAACATCAGTGAAATTAAGCGTCCTGAATTAGATGCTAAATTGGTTGGTGAGAATGTTGCTCAACAGATTGAGAATCGTTTTTCTTACAAGCGTGCTATCAAGAATGCTATTCAAGGTACAATGAAAATGGGTGCTGATGGAATCAAGATTCGAATCAGTGGTCGTTTGAATGGTGGAGAGATTGCGCGTTCAGAGATGTACAAAGAAGGAAGAACTCCATTACACACATTGCGTTCTAATATTGATTATGCATTGGTAGAAGCACAAACTGTATACGGTAAAATCGGTATTAAAGTTTGGTTGTGTAAAGGAGAAATATATGGTAAAGTTGATTTAGCTCCACAAATTGAGCAAGATCGTAAGTCTAACAATCAGGGTGGACGTTCTGATCGCAGAGGTGGTCGTGATGATCGCAGAGGCGGCAGAGATAATCGCCCTAGAAGACAAAATTAATAGGAGGTAAAACAATGTTAAGTCCAAGAAGAACGAAATATAGAAGACACCAGAAAGGCAGAGTACACGGTTTAGCAACAAGAGGGCATTTAGTATCTTTTGGAAGCTTTGGCCTTAAGTCGATGGAGCCCCATTGGATTACCGCTCGTCAGATTGAAGCTGCTCGTATTGCATTAACAAGATATTTGAAGCGTGAGGGTCAGGTATGGATTAGAATTTTCCCTGACAAGCCAGTTACCAAGAAGCCTGCGGAAGTACGTATGGGTAAGGGTAAGGGTGCGCCTGAATATTGGGTAGCTATTGTGAAGCCAGGAACTATAATGTTTGAGGTAGCGGGTGTACCTTTGGAGATTGCCAAAGAGGGTATGCGTTTAGCTGCTCAGAAGCTGCCAGTTTCATGTAAATTTATTGTACGTCCAGATTACAGCGAGGAGAACTAATTGATGAAATACCAAGATATCCAATCGCTTCCTAACAAAGAGTTGGTAGAAAAATACCGCGAGGAAAAGAAGCGTTTGCAAAAAATGAAATTTCAAAATGCGGTTGCTCAGATTGAGCGTCCACATCATTTGAAGGAGTCACGTAAGGTTGTGGCTCGTTTATTAACAGAATTAAATGCTCGTCGTCAAAAATTTGAATTTGATGCGATCATGAAGAAAATGAGTCAAAGCAACGAAAACTAATGGAAACAGTAAGAAACGCAAGAAAAGAAATCATTGGGGTTGTTAGCAGCAGCAAGATGGATAAAACCATCGTTGTATCTGTTGTTAGAAACGTTAAGCACCCCAAGTATGGTAAATATTTTAAGAAGACCAAGAAATTTGTTGCTCACGACGAAGCCAATGCATGTGGAGAGAATGATATTGTACGTATCATGGAAACTCGTCCTTTGAGTAAGACAAAGCGTTGGAGATTGGTAGAAATCGTAGAAAAAGCTAAATAAGATGGTACAACAGGAATCAAGATTAAAAGTAGCTGACAATAGCGGAGCGAAGGAAGTACTTTGCATACGTGTATTGGGAGGAACTGGTCGTAGATATGCCAGTGTTGGCGATAAAATTGTAGTATCAGTTAAATCTGCAATCCCAGGAAGTAACGTGAAGAAGGGTTCGGTTTCTAAAGCCGTAGTTGTTCGCGTGAAGAAGGAAGTTCGCAGACCTGACGGATCATATATTCGCTTTGACGAGAACAGCTGTGTATTGTTGAACAACAACGATGAGCCAAGAGGAACCCGTATTTTCGGCCCTGTAGCTCGTGAGTTGCGTGACAAGCAGTTTATGAAGATTGTATCACTTGCTCCAGAAGTATTATAAGAAATGGCAACGAAGAACGTAAACAAAGTAAAGCTCCATGTTAAAAAAGGTGATACTGTAAAGGTATTGGCTGGAGATGATAAAGGAAAAACTGGCAAGGTGTTGCGTGTTTTAACTTCAACTAACCGTGCGGTAGTAGAAGGATTAAACTTTGTAACCAAGCATATCAAGCCATCTGCACAGAATACTTCAGGTAGAATTGAGAAGATAGAAGCTCCAATTCATTTGAGTAATTTGAAGGTGGTAGTTGATGGGAAACCAACCAGAATCGGACGTAAGATCAATGAAAATGGCAAGCTACAACGTTTTGCCAAAACCACTGGTGAATTCATTAAATAATTAGTAGAAAAGAATCATGAGCTATATTCCAAGGTTACAAACCAAATATACAGAGGTAGTAGTTCCAGCAATGATGGAGAAATTTGCATATAAAAATGTGATGCAGATTCCTCGTATCGAGAAGGTTGTATTGAACCAGGGTGTTGGAGCTGCTGTAAATGATAAGAAATTAGTAGATGCAGCAGTAGACGAAATGTCAAAGATTTCAGGTCAAAAAGCGGTAGCTACTATGTCAAAGAAAGCAATTTCAAATTTCAAGTTGCGTGAGAAGATGCCAATCGGTGCGAAAGTTACTTTGAGAAAAGTTAAGATGTATGACTTTTTAGATCGATTGATTACCGTATCTTTGCCGCGTGTTCGTGATTTCCAAGGATTGGAAGTTAAGGGATTTGACGGAAGAGGTAATTTCACAATGGGTATTACTGAACAGATCATTTTCCCTGAGATCGACATTGACAAAGTAAACAAAATCACCGGTATGGATATCACAGTTGTTACAACTGCGACCAACGACGAGGAATGTTTAGAATTGTTGAGAAATATGGGCTTTCCTTTTAAAAAGAAATAAGCAATGGCAAAAGAATCAATAAAGGCTAGACAGCGCAAACGCGAAGCTATGGTAGCTCGTTATGCAGAAAAGCGCGCAAAATTGAAGGCTGAAGGTAATTACGATGCTCTTCAATTAATTCCACGCAACGCTTCTCCAGTTCGTTTGCGTAATCGTTGTAAGTTAACTGGTCGTCCACGTGGATATATGCGTACCTTCGGTATTTGCAGAAACCAGTTTCGTCAATTAGCCAGTGATGGTAAAATCCCAGGAGTAACCAAATCCAGTTGGTAATAAAATAAAGTAATGACAGATCCAATTTCAGATTATTTGACCCGTTTGAGGAACGCGATTAAGGCTAGTCACCGTATCGTTGAGATTCCTGCAAGCAATTTAAAGAAGGAAATTACCCGCGTATTGTACGAGAAGGGTTATATCCTTAAGTATAAGTTTGAAGAAACCGATAACAAACAAGGTGTAATTAAAATTGCATTGAAATACAACAACAACCGTACAAACGCGATTTCCAAATTGGATCGTGTAAGTACACCAGGTTTGCGTAGATATTCAAATGCAGATGAGATGCCAAGAGTGTTGAACGGTTTAGGTATTGCAATCATTTCTACTAGCAAAGGTGTTATGACCGATAAAGAGGCTCGTACATTGGGTGTTGGTGGAGAAGTATTGTGTTTTGTATCATAATAAAAAAATAGAATTTAATAAATGTCACGCGTAGGAAAAATGCCAATTACCCTTCCAGCCGGTGTAACCGTGTCTTTGAACAACGGGGTGTTGGTGGCTAAAGGCCCAAAAGGAGAAGTGTCACAAGCGATTCATGAAGATATGCAAATCAACGTGGATGGCTCTGTTTTGACAGTCAATCGCCCAAGCGACAGCAAGATGCACAAGAGTTTGCATGGCTTGTATCGCGCTTTAATTTTCAACATGGTTGCTGGAGTTAGCGAAGGCCACAAAGTTGTGCAAGAATTGGTGGGTGTAGGTTACAAAGTATCTAACCAAGGTAACTTGGTGGAGTTTGTATTGGGATACTCTCACAAAATTATGTTAGAAATTCCTTCAGAAATTAAGGTTACTACCGAAACTTTGAAGGGTAAGAACCCGACTATTACAATGGAATGTGCCGACAAGCAATTGTTGGGACAGGTAGCAGCTAAGATTCGTTCATTCCGTAAGCCTGAGCCATACAAAGGAAAAGGTATTCGTTTTGAGAACGAGGTATTGCGTAGAAAAGCTGGTAAGTCTGCGTCTAAGAAATAAGGAGGAATTGTTATGTCAACTACACAAAACATTAAAAAGAAACTTAAAAAAGATAAAATCAAGCGTAGAATTCGTGGTAAGGTTTCTGGAACAGCTGCTCGTCCGAGATTGTCTGTTTTCAGAAGTAACTCGGATATTTATGTTCAGATAATTGATGATGCTAATGGTACAACGCTTTGTGCGGCATCTTCAAGAGAAGCGGCTTTGGCTGCGAAAAAAGAGACCAAGACTGCAAAAGCAGGTGAGGTTGGGAAATTAATTGCAAGCAGAGCTATTGCAGCAGGTATTACAACAGTAATATTTGATCGTGGTGGTAACTTGTATCATGGTAGAGTTAAAAGTTTGGCAGAAGGAGCCCGCGAGGGAGGTCTTCAATTCTAAAGAAAATCGAAATGTCTAATAAGAATATTGTACGTGTAAGACCGAGTGAACTAACCTTAACTGAAAAGGTAGTTGCCATTAACCGTGTTGCTAAGGTAACCAAGGGTGGTCGTACTTTCAGTTTCACTGCTTTGGTAGTAGTGGGTGATGGTAAAGGCATTGTAGGTCATGGTTTGGGTAAATCTGGTGAAGTAACAGACGCGATTAACAAGGGAATTGAAGATGCGAAGAAGAATTTGATTCGCGTTCCTGTAATTAATGGTACTGTACCTCATGAGCAGATTGGTAAATTTGGTGGAGGTTTTATTTTCTTGAAGCCTGCGTCTCATGGTACTGGAGTAATTGCTGGTGGTGCGATGCGTGCTGTTTTGGAAAGTGCTGGTATTACAGACGTATTGGCAAAGTCTAAAGGCTCTTCAAATCCTCATAACGTGGTAAAGGCTACCTTTGATGCGTTGATTAAGATGCGTGATCCATTGACTGTTGCTCAGATGCGTGGAATCAGCATGAAAAAAGTGTTTAACGGATAATACTTACAGAAATGGCAAAAGTTAAAATTACGCAAGTTAAAAGCGGTATTGGATATCCAAAAAACCAAAAGGCTACATTAAAGGCTTTGGGTTTGAGAAAGATGCATGCATCTAGAACATTGGAATTAAATGCTCAGTTAGAAGGGATGATTCGCACTGTGAATCATTTGTTAAAAGTTGAAAACGCAGATTAAAAACAGTATGAATCTAAGTAATCTTAAACCTGCAGCAGGTTCAGTTAAGAAAAGTAAAAGAATTGGCCGTGGTCAAGGTTCTGGTAAAGGCGGAACTTCTACTAAGGGTCATAAGGGTGCGCAATCACGTACCGGTTATAGCCGTAAGGTTGGTTTCGAAGGTGGTCAAATGCCTTTGCAACGTCGTATTCCAAAAGGTGGCTTCAAAAACATCAACAGAGTTGAGTATGCAGCTATCAATTTAGACGTATTGCAAACTTTGGCTGAAACCATGAATCTTTCTAAAATCGATCACGAATTATTGGTTTCTAAACATTTGGTTGGAAAGCGTGAGTTAGTGAAAGTTTTGGGTAGAGGAGAAGTTAAAGCTAAAATCGAAGTACACGCTCACAAATTTAGTGCTACTGCAAAAGCGGCTATCGAAGCTGCTGGTGGAAGCGCACACGAAATCGCTTAATAATCTTTTTCATGAAGAAGCTGATCGAAACTTTAAAACATATCTGGTCTATTGAGGACTTACGCAAGCGTATTACTTACACTTTGTTGTTGTTAGTTATATATCGTTTGGGTTCGTTCGTGATTTTGCCAGGTATTGACAGCGAAGCGTTGGAAGGATTGAATTCACAAACCAAGAATAACATTTTGGGATTGATCAATACTTTCGCTGGTGGAGCGTTTGCACGTGGAGCCATTTTCGCTTTGGGTATCATGCCTTATATTTCAGCTTCTATCTTCATGCAGCTGATCACAATCGCGGTACCTGCATTTCAACGTATGCAGAAGGAGGGAGAAGAAGGTAGAAGAAAAATCAACCAATATACTCGCTTGCTAACAATTGCATTTACCGCAGTTCAGGCTTTTGGATATTTGAGTACTATCGCCAATAACCCACAGAATGCTGGTGCATTGCTTTATAATTTTAGTGACGTCATCTCCAAAGAGATGTTTATGTTCACCAATATTGTATTGCTAACTGCTGGTACGATGTTTACAATGTGGTTGGGTGAGCGTATTACGGATAGAGGTTTGGGTAACGGTATTAGCTTGATCATTATGGTGGGTATTATCGCAAGAATGCCATCTGCTTTGATCAGTGAAGTGTTATTGAGAATTTCTAAGGGTGGTATTATTGTTGTTATCATTGAATTGGTGATTTGGTTTATGGTTATCATGGGTGTAATTATGTTAACTCAAGGTACTCGTAAAATCACTATCAACTACGCGAAGCGTGTAATTGGTAACAGACAATATGGTGGTGCACGTCAGTATTTGCCAATCAAGATTTTGGCTGCTGGTGTTATGCCAATCATTTTTGCTCAAGCGATATTGTTCTTACCAGCTACTATTGGTAGTTTGTACAGCGCAGACAATACGCCTCCACAGTTTTTGATGTCTTTGATGAATCCTAACGGATTTTGGCACAATGCGATATTGATTTTGTTAATCATCGTGTTCACTTACTTCTACACTGCGATTATTTTTAATCCAGTTCAGATGGCAGATGATATGAAGAGAAACAACGGATTTATCCCTGGAATTAAGCCAGGTAAGCAAACTGCCAACTTCATCGACAGTGTAATTTCCAGAATTACTTTCCCCGGAGCAGTGTTCATTAGTATGGTAGCGTTATTGCCTGTTTTGGCAAACGTTGCTAACGTGAATCCTGAATTTGCTCAGTTCTATGGTGGTACTAGCTTACTAATTTTGGTAGGTGTTGTACTGGATACATTGCAGCAAATTGACAGTTACTTATTGATGCGTAAATATGACGGATTGATGAGTGGCGGAGGAAGAATGAAAGGAAGAATGACAAACCAAATGTCACAAGTTGATTTTTAAAGAATAAAGTATTAATTTTGCAGCCCTTTTAAAGTCAATGCCAAAACAAGATGCTATAAAACAAGACGGAATTATCCAGGAGGCTTTGTCCAACGCGATGTTCCGAGTGCGCCTAGAGAACGGTCATGAAGTTATCTGTACGATCTCTGGAAAAATGCGCATGCACTATATCCGCATCCTGCCAGGCGATAAGGTACAAGTTGAAATGTCACCTTATGATTTAACTAGAGGTCGCATCTCTTACAGATATAAGTAAAAAACATGAAAGTTAGAACCGCAGTGAAAAAACGCAGCGCTGACTGCAAAATCGTACGTCGCAAAGGAAAGGTGTACGTTATTAACAAGAAGAACCCTAAGTACAAGCAAAGACAAGGATAAACCATAATGGCCAGGATAGCAGGTATAGATCTTCCCAAGAACAAGAGAGGTGTGATAGGACTCACCTACATTTATGGGATTGGTAACAGCACCGCCGTAGCAATATTAGATGCGGCAGGTATTAGTCATGACAAAAAAGTTAATGAGTGGAACGACGATGAGTTGGCTGCCATTCGTAACTTTATCTCAACTAACTTAAAGACCGAGGGTGAACTTCGTTCTGAGGTACAGTTGAACATCAAGCGATTGATGGATATTGGTTGCTACCGCGGGCAACGTCACCGTAAAGGATTGCCAGTTCGTGGACAGAGCACCAAAACCAATGCTCGTACACGTAAAGGTAAGCGTAAGACTGTAGCTGGTAAGAAAAAGGCTACCAAATAATTAGTATAGAGAATTATCATGGCAAACACCAATAAGAAAAAAGTACAGAAGAAGAAGGTGAAAGTTGATCCAATGGGTCAAGTTCATATCCATGCTACTTTCAACAACATTATAGTATCTGTTACAAACACAGACGGACAGGTAATCAGCTGGTCTAGTGCGGGTAAAATGGGCTTCCGTGGCTCAAAGAAGAATACCCCATATGCTGCTCAGGTTGCATGTTTGGATTGTGCTAAGGTTGCATTTGATGCGGGTTTACGCAAGGTTGATGTTTTTGTTAAAGGCCCAGGAAGCGGACGTGACAGTGCGATTCGTAACTTACAAACAGTAGGTTTGGAAGTACAATCTATTACTGATATCACTCCATTGCCACACAATGGCTGTCGTCCTCCTAAGCGTAGAAGAGTTTAATTTAATAAGCAAAGTAAAAAATGGCAAGATATAGAGGTCCCAAATCCAAAGTTTCTCGTAGATTCCGTGAGCCTATTTTCGGTAAAGACAAGGCTTTGGAGAGAAAAAATTATGGCCCAGGTCAGCATGGTAATTCACGCCGTCGCCCTAAGCAATCTGAATACGCAATTCAGTTAGCTGAGAAGCAAAAAGCTAAATATATTTATGGCTTATTGGAGAAGCAGTTTAGAAATACTTTCAAGAAAGCTGCTGCGAAAAAAGGAATTACTGGTGAAAACCTGTTGAAGTTTTTAGAAGCACGTTTGGATAACGCAGTATACCGTATGGGTATTGCTCCAACTCGTCGTGCTGCACGTCAGTTAGTAGGTCACTGCCACATCACTGTAAATGGTGAAGTAGTAAACATCCCTAGCTTTAACTTGCGTCCTGGCGACGTAGTTGCGGTACGTGAGCGTTCTAAGTCTTTAGAAGTAATCGCTAACTCAGTTAGCAAAGTTAACAACCGCTTTTCTTGGATTGAATGGAATGGCAACGATCTTACTGGTAAGTTTTTAACTTATCCTGAGCGTTCTGAAATTCCTGAAAATATCAAGGAGCAGTTGATTGTCGAACTTTATAGTAAATAATCTGATCAAAACATGGGTGTTATACCTTTTCAGAAACCAAATAAAGTGGTGATGCACAAAGCCACCGATTTTCACGGTGTATTTGAATTTTCTCCACTAGAAAAAGGCTATGGTGTTACCATTGGTAATGCCATGCGCCGTATTTTGCTGTCTTCATTGGAAGGCTATGCGATTACCACTGTAAAAATTTCTGGTGTAGACCATGAATTCAGTACTATTAAGGGAGTTGTAGAAGACGTAGTGGAGATGGTTCTGAATTTGAAGCAAGTTCGCTTTAAGGCAAATGCTTCAACCGAAGAGCAAGAGAAAATTTTTATCAGCATTAAAGGTAAAGATCAATTCTTGGCGGGCGATATCGGCAGATATACTAACGAATTCGTGATTTTGAATCCTGAATTGGTTATCTGTAACATGGAGCCAACCGTGAATTTGGAATTAGAAATTACTGTAGGTAAGGGTAGAGGTTATGTTCCAGCTGATGAGAATAAACCAAAAGACTCTGCTATCGGATTGATTTCTGTTGATTCTATCTTTACTCCAATTCGTAACGTTAAATATTCTGTTGAAGATTTTCGTGTAGAACAAAGAACTGACTATGAAAAATTAGTTATGGAAGTTACTACAGACGGAAGTATTCACCCAGAAGAAGCAATGAAAGAAGCTGCTCGTATCTTGATTCAGCACTTTGTATTGTTTAGCGATGAGAATATTATGCCTGAGTCTAAGGCTAGCAAAGCTGTTGAAGAAGTTGACGAATCTTTCTTGCACATGAGAAAGATTTTGAAAACGCCTTTGGCTGATTTGGATCTTTCAGTTCGTGCTTACAACTGCTTGAAAGCTGCAGAAATCAAAACTTTAGGTGAACTTGTAAACTATCAAATTGATGACCTTTTGAAATTCAGAAACTTCGGTAAGAAGTCTTTATCTGAATTGGAAGAATTCGTTCGTGAAAAAGGTTTGAACTTTGGTATGGATGTATCAAAATACAATTTAAACGACGACTAATTCAATGAGACACGGTAAAAAGAATAATCATTTAGGACGTACATCTTCGCATCGTAAAGCGATGTTAGCGAACATGGCTTCGTCTTTGATCAAGCACAAGAGAATTATCACTACAGTAGCAAAGGCTAAAACATTACGTGTATTCGTTGAGCCTATCATTACCCGTAGTAAAGAAGCATCAACCCATAACTACAGAACTGCTTTCGCTTATTTGCAAGACAAAGAAGCAGTAAAAGAATTGTTCACAGTTGTTGGTGGTAAAGTTGCAAACAGAGCCGGTGGATACACCCGTATCTTGAAAACTGGTAATCGTGTTGGTGACAATGCTGAAATGGCGATGATTGAATTGGTAGATTTCAATGAGTTCTTCGAAGGCTTTAACGCTGACAAGAAGAAAACTACTACCCGTCGTTCTCGTCGTAGCGGTTCTGCTAAAACTGAAGATGCTACAAAAGCTGTTAAAGCTGAAGTAGTAGCGGAGGAAGTAGTAGAAACGCCAGCTGCAGAAAATGAGTCTATCAATGAGGCTCCAGCTGCTGAATCAACTGAAGGTTCTTCAGAAGAAAACGCATAAGTTAATTTTTTTCATGATAAAGAAAGCCTCGATGAAAATCGGGGCTTTTTTGTTTTAATTCATTGTTGTTTTGTTTTTCTAAAACTAAATTGCATCTATGCACGCCTCCACCAAGGAAAGATTAAAGTTCATTGAAGAATACCTAAGAAATGGTAATCAACCCACCTTCAAAGAGCTGCTAAATATAGTTTCTAGTCAATTTAAAGAGATTAAGGAGCGCAGATTGCATGAATTGTTGAAATATCTGCGTGAAGAGGGTTTAAATGGGGTGCCCCTGCAAATTGAATGTGATGATAACAATCGCTATTCACTTAATAACCACTATCGGTTTCACTATGCTAATTTGTTGAATTCAGAAAGAGCCACCTTGCCTTTATTGTTTGGTTTGTTGCAGCCTTATCGTTCTTTTCCTGCGGTAAAAACACTGATGAATAATATTATTGAAGTGCATAAACTCGACAAGGATGCTGTTCATTTGCTGAGTTTGGTAATTGGCAGTAATTCGAATCATTTGGGGATGCCGGTATTTGAAAAGATTATGAAGGGGATGACTGCCATCTATGAGCAAGTGATGGTGGAATTTCATTATATCAAGGTTAAGGAAGGTGTTATCAAAGCAGCTGATGAGAAGATATCTGAAGTAGTTCTCCTGCCTTTACAAGTTCGTATTCACGACGGGCGATATTATCTCATAGGAATTAAAAATGATAGGGAGCTCAAAATGCAGTATTTGCAGAGTTTTGCTTTTGATATGATTCAGCGCGGTCCGGATCCTTATTATTTAACTGAAGAGGATGAAGAGCC
>JAGKXC010000024.1 GCA_021151535.1 Sphingobacteriia bacterium
GGACCATTATGTATTCCTGATCCAAAAGCGATAGATTCCTGCTTATTTGGTAGCGGATATCCGTATTTTTATTTCTGTGCAAAACCAGACAATTCGGGTACCCATAATTTTGCAAAAACCTTACAAGAACATGACGCAAACGCCGCGAAATATCACCGTTGGTTGAATGGTAGATAACAGGTTGTAATTTTTTTTTAAAATATATCAAACAATTCACCGCAAGGCAATGTTCGTTTTATTAAATTTGCGCACGAACATGAATACACCAGAATCATACATCCCCATTCTATTGCAGATGGGAGTGGCCGTAGGATTTGTTGCACTTACTTTGGCTCTATCACATTTGTTAGGCCCAAGAAAGAAAACAGCCAAGAAAGAAGATAGCTTTGAGTGCGGTATTGAAATTCAGGGCGATGCTAGATTCCCTGTTTCAGTAAAGTATTTCTTATCGGCAATTTTATTTGTGTTGTTTGATGTAGAAGTGGTATTCTTTTATCCCTATGCAGTGAATTTTAAGGAAATGGGCTGGGCTGGATTTTCAGCAGTATTGGCTTTTGTTGCCTTTTTCTTGGTAGGGTTTATTTATGTTTGGAAGCGTGGCGCCCTTGAGTGGGAAAAATAATTCAAAGTTTATGGTAAAAATTGGAGAAACACCAGAGGGTATCGAAGGACAAGGGTTTTTCGCTACAAGTTTGGATAAAGCGATTGGATTGGCAAGAGCAAATTCATTATGGCCTTTGCCATTTGCAACCTCTTGCTGTGGAATTGAATTTATGGCAACCATGGGTGCAAACTACGATTTAGCACGATTTGGTTCAGAAAGATTGGCATTTACACCCAGACAAACAGATTTGTTGATGGTAATGGGTACCATTTCTAAAAAAATGGCTCCAGTATTGAAACAAGTTTACGATCAAATGGCTGAACCCAAATGGGTTTTGTCTGTAGGCGCTTGTGCTTGTACTGGTGGAATTTTTGATACTTATAGTGTTTTACAGGGCATTGATAGAGTGATTCCCGTAGATGTATATGTACCAGGCTGTCCTCCGCGTCCTGAGCAAATCATTGAAGGTTTGATGAAAATTCAGGAATTAGCCAAAGGTGAAAGTTTAAGAAGAAGAGATAGTGACGAGTATAAGAAAATGCTCGAAAGTTATAACATCGAAACAGGTAGATAATCATGTCTTCAAATACAGAAACATTTATCGCTAAGATTTCATCCGAATTGGGTGAAAACGGCAAAATGGAAATTGATCAATTTCAAATGATCAATTTTTCCATTTCTAAAGACCAATCCCACAGCTTCGTTCAATTGTTAAGAGATCAATTTGGTTTCAACTTTTTAACGGATTTGTGTGCTTCTCATTATCCTAATCGAGAAGGTTCTGAATTTGAGGTGGTTTATCACATGCACAATTGGGTAGAAAATATCCGTTTAAGAATTCATGTGGGTTTATCGAAAGAAAATTTGGAAATCCCATCACTTACGGATTTGTTCGCTGCTGCCAATTGGATGGAGCGCGAAACTTTTGATTTTTATGGAATTCAATTTTTAAATCATCCCAATTTGAAAAGAATTCTAAACATGGACGAAATGGATTATCATCCTTTGCGCAAAGAATATGCGCTTGAAGATGAGACTCGTGATGATAAAAACAATAATTTTTTCGGGCGATGAGCGAATTGATATTTAACAAAAACGGACAGATGGTTAGTAGGGACACCATTGATGGTGATATTGCAACCCTTAACCTTGGTCCTACACACCCAGCAACCCATGGTATTTTTCAGAATGTACTGAAAGTTGATGGCGAGAGAATCATCGAAGCCGAGCAAACCGTAGGATACATTCATCGTGCTTTTGAAAAACTTGCGGAAAGAAGACCTTATAACCAAATTACACCTATTACGGATAGACTTAACTATTGTTCATCGCCTATCAACAACTTTGGTTGGCACATGACGGTAGAGAAACTTGCCGGAATCGAAGTTCCTAAAAAAGTTGATTATATGCGTGTAATCATCATGGAATTGGCAAGGATTGCAGACCATTTGGTTTGTAATTCAGTAATTGGTGTTGATACCGGTGCATTAACTGGCTTTACATACATGTTCCAAGAGAGAGAAAAAATCTACGACTTGTATGAAGAAGTTTGCGGAGCACGTTTAACGACCAATATTGGCAGAATTGGTGGATTCGAAAGAGATTTCTCCCCAACTTTTTGGGCGAAATTGAAGAAGTTTGTAGACGAGTTTCCTGCCAAATTTAATGAATTTGATCAGTTACTTACCAGAAATAGAATATTTATGGATCGTGTAATTGGCGCTGGCCCAATCTCTGCTGAAAGAGCCATTTCCTATGGCTTTGCGGGGCCAAATTTGAGGGCTGCAGGTGTTGATTATGATGTTCGTGTAATGTCTCCTTATTCAAGTTACGAAGATTTTCAATTCGATATCCCAGTAGGAAAAGATGGCGATACATTTGATCGATACATGGTACGTCAGGAAGAAATCCGTCAGAGTTTGAATATTATCAAACAAGCGATGGAAAAGATGCCTACAGGTGATTACCATGCCAATGTTCCTGATTTCTACTTGCCTCCCAAAGAAGAAGTTTATAGAAGTATGGAATCATTAATTTATCATTTCAAAATCATTATGGGAGAGATGACAATCCCTAAAGGAGAAGTTTATCACGCTGTTGAAGGTGGAAATGGTGAATTAGGTTATTATTTGGTGAGCGATGGAGGTAGAACCCCTTATCGTTTGCATTTTAGAAGACCTTGTTTTATTTATTATCAGGCTTATCCGGAAATGATTAAAGATTCAGTTTTGAGTGATGCTATTTTAACAATGAGTAGCATGAATGTAATCGCCGGAGAATTAGACGCATAAATCATGGAGGAAAATCAAAATATTCAGTTTCCTGAAGATCTATTGAAAGAAGTCAATAGAATTATCAATCAATTTCCTGAAGGCAAGCAAAAGAGTGCATTGATTCGAGTGCTTCATTTGGCCCAAGCGCATTTTGGATATTTATCTGTTACTGCGATGGATTATGTTGCAAGACTTTTACATATTCAGCCGATTGAGGTATATGAAGTGGCAACGTTTTATTCAATGTACGATACCCAACCAGTTGGAAAAGTGAAGTTAGAGGTTTGCAGAACTGGACCTTGCATGATTGAAGGAGCAGAGAAAATTGTTTCTTATATAGAGAATAAATTGGGCATCAAAGATGGCGAAACCACTTCAGATGGATTATTTACTTTAAAAACTGTAGAGTGTTTGGGAGCTTGTGGCTATGCCCCTATGCTTCAAGCAGGAGAAAAGTTTCATGAGCACTTAACCGAGGCGAAGGTGGATGAATTAATAGAAATGTATCGCAACAAGCCTGTTGCTAATTATATGGGATTGGAAAACAATGGCTAGGAAATTATTATTAGAAAACGCCCACATTGAAGGCATCAGAAATTATGATGTTTATCGCAAAAATGGCGGATATAGAGCAGTAGAGAAAGCTCTTAAATCTATGTCGCCAGATGATGTGGTTGAAGAAGTAAAAAAATCTGGATTACGAGGTAGAGGAGGAGCAGGTTTCCCAACTGGGATGAAATGGAGCTTTATCGCCAAACCAGAAGGAGTTCCTCGTCATTTGTTGTGTAATGCCGACGAAAGTGAACCAGGAACATTTAAGGATAGATACTTGATGGAAACAGTACCCCATTTGTTAATAGAGGGAATGATTCTTTCTTCATATGCATTGGGATGTAATTCATCTTTTATCTACATCAGAGGTGAATACATGTATGTTTTGCAAATTCTTGAAAAAGCTATTGCAGAGGCTTACGCCAATGGTTGGTTAGGCAAGAATATACAAGGTTCTGGATTTGATTTGGATTTGTTTGTTTCTCCAGGTGCTGGTGCATATATCTGCGGCGAAGAAACTGCTTTAATTGAAAGTTTAGAAGGAAAACGTGGTAATCCAAGAATGAAACCCCCTTTCCCTGCTGTTTCTGGATTGTGGAATCGCCCTACGGTAGTGAATAATGTTGAAACTATTTCTGCCGTTGTTCCAATCGTAAATGATGGAGGCGATGCATATGCTGCTATCGGTTTAGGAAAAAGTACGGGAACCAAATTGATTTCTGCAAGTGGTAACATCAATAGACCTGGTGTATACGAAATAGAACTGGGCGTTTCTGTTGAAGAATTTTTATATAGTGATCAATATTGCGGCGGTATTAAAAATGGTAAGAAGTTAAAGGCTTGTGTTCCAGGCGGTTCATCGGTTCCAATTTTACCCCATTATTTGGTATGTAAAACGGCCAATGGTGAAGATCGATTGATGACTTATGAAAGCTTGAGCGACGGTGGTTTCGCAACAGGTAGTATGCTAGGGTCTGGAGGCTTTATTGTTTACGATGAAGATCAATGTATCGTAAGAAATACATGGAATTTTTCGAGATTTTATCACCACGAAAGTTGTGGACAGTGCAGTCCTTGCAGAGAAGGAACCGGTTGGATGGAAAAAGTATTGCATCGTTTGGAATATGGTCATGGAAAAATGGAAGACATTGATTTACTTTGGGATATCCAACGTCAAATCGAAGGTAATACCATTTGTCCTTTGGGCGATGCAGCTGCTTGGCCAGTTGCCGCAGCAATCCGACATTTTAGAGAAGAATTTGAATGGCACGTTAACGAACCCAAAAGATGTTTGGAATCGAATTACGGCTTAGTTACTGAAAAAGTTTTTGAAAAGGTAAACGCTTAACTCCATGTCTGAAACAACAAAATTTACAGTTACCATAGATGGTAAAACCATTGAGGTTGATCCAGGTACAACCATTTTGAATGCGGCTAGAATGATTGGGGGCGATGTTGTTCCTCCTGCAATGTGCTATTATACGCCATTAAAAGGCAGTGGTGGCAAATGCAGAACTTGCTTGGTTGAAGTTTCTAAAGGTTCTGAAAAAGACCCTCGTCCTATGCCAAAATTAGTAGCCAGCTGTTCCACAACAGTGATGGATGGCATGGAAATCAAGAACAAATCAAGTGAAAGAGTGGTGAATGCTAGAGCGGGTGTGGTTGAAATGTTATTGATTAACCATCCTTTGGATTGCCCAGTATGCGATCAAGCAGGTGAATGTCATCTTCAAGATTTAGCCTATGAACATGGAAAATCTTCTACTCGTTATGAATTTGATCGCCGTTCTTTCAATAAAATTGATATTGGAAATTATATCAAGTTACACATGACGCGTTGCATACTTTGTTACCGTTGTGTTTATACCGCCAATCAATTAACTAATCAACGCGAACATGGCGTACTTAAACGCGGTGATGCGGCTGAAATCAGTACTTTTATTGAAAAAAGTTTGGATAATGAATTCATTGGTAACGTAATTGACGTTTGTCCGGTAGGTGCATTAACCGATAAAACATTCAGATTTAGATCAAGGGTTTGGTTTACGAAGCCAATGGATGTACACAGAGATTGTCCTACTTGTTCTGGTAAAGCAGTTGCTTGGATGATTGGTGATGAAATTGCACGTGTTACAGCAAGAAAAGATCAATATGGTGAAGTAAAAGAATTTATCTGTAATGATTGCCGTTTCCACAAAAAGGAAAAATCAGATTGGCAGATTGAAGGTCCTAGACATATAGATCGTACATCAGTTATTTCTGCAAATCATTATGAATCAGAAATTCCTGCTCATACTCCTTTGTTAAATAAAGCGTAAACAACCATGGATTTAGCATTAATATTAGAAAAATTAACCCTAATTGTCATCATTTTGGCTATTACCTTGGTAATTGCTCTTTATTTGACATTCGGTGAAAGAAAAATTGCCGCTTTTTTCCAGGATCGTATAGGTCCTAATAGAGTTGGTCCTTGGGGTTTGTTTCAGCCGTTCGCAGATGGTGGAAAATTGCTTTTTAAAGAAGAAATCATCCCAAAAACCGCAGAAAAATGGCTGTTTATCCTTGGTCCGGCAATCGCAATGATTGTTGCTACAATTACAAGCGCAGTTATTCCATGGGGAACTTCAATTGAAATATTTGGTAGAAACGTTCAGCTTCAAGTTGCAGATATCAATATCGGTGTTCTTTATGTAATGGGTATCGTAAGTATTGGTGTTTACGGAATTATGATTGGTGGTTGGGCAAGTAATAACAAATATTCATTGTATGGCGCTATCAGAGCAAGTGCTCAAATGATTAGCTATGAATTGAGTATGGGTTTGTCGTTAATTGCCATCGTGATGATGACAGGTACATTGAGTTTACGGGAAATGGTAGAACAGCAAGCCGGCATGAATTGGAATATTTGGTATCAACCATTGGGATTCTTGTTGTTTTTTACTTGTGCTTTGGCAGAATGTAACCGAGCTCCTTTCGATTTAGCAGAATGTGAAACTGAATTAATCGGTGGTTATCATGCAGAGTATTCTTCCATGAAATTGGGATTCTACCTTTTTGCAGAATATATCAATATGTTTGTGTCTAGTGCAATTATTGCATGCGTTTATTTTGGTGGATATAATTTCCCTGGTCAAGATTTGATTACAGATCACAACTTATTAGCCATTTTACAAGTGGTTGTAATGTTCGCTAAAATCTTCTTTTTCACTTTTGTATTTATGTGGATTCGTTGGACATTACCTCGATTCAGATATGATCAATTAATGAGATTGGGATGGAAATCAATGATTCCATTGGCAATTATTAACTTAGTGATAACAGGTGCAATTTTAGGATTGAAATATTTTAATTAATTCAAATTTAAATATAACAAAAAAGGCTTTCATAATTGAAAGCCTTTTTTGTTAATATGGATCTAAAAAATTGTTGGAAATCAAGACTGGAAATGCTCCAATGTTCTTTCCATTTTTATTCCCCGTGATCCCTTTATAAATGCAAAATCCACGTTTTTAATTGGATGTGTATCCAACCAAGCCAATAATCCGTCTACTTGTTCAAATCTCATCGGGAAATCTGAACATGACTGATAGAAGTGTTGACCCACTAAATATGTACAAGTTTCTAATCCTAGTTCTTTGACTAATTTTAGCATTTGTTGATGCTCTGAATTTGCATAATCGCCTAATTCTAACATATCGCCCAAGAAAATTGCCTTGCTGCCTTTTAATGTACTAAAACTGCGTAGTGCCGCCTCCATACTGCTAGGATTTGCATTGTAAGCATCTAAGAAAATGGATGTTTTTCCAAATTGCTTCCATTCGCTTCTGTTGTTTGTAGGGCGATAAGAGACAATGGATTTTAATGCGTTTTGATAATTTAGACCTAATGCTTTTAAGCTAGCAAGGGCAAACAAAATATTGTATGTATTGTACTTGCCGGCGATTTCAAAAACCTGATTTTCTAAAATAATATGTTGATTGTTGTTATCTTTATCATAATCTTCAAGAGTTAATTTCAAACTGGGCATTTCCTCAATTACCTGTGCCCAAATTCCACTTGTATGTTGATTATCAGCATTTTTCAATCCAACAATAATGGAATTGTTCAGTCTTTTACTCATGGATTTCAACCAACCGTCATCTGAATTAACAATGCCAATTCCACCAGATTTAATGATAGCTTTAAACACTTCACTTTCTTCCTTGGCAACGGATTCGATATCGCCAAATCCTTCTAAATGTTCTTTTCCGATATTGGTAATTATGCCCACATCAGCCATAACTAAGTTACATAATACTTCCATTTCTCCTGGATGATTAGTTCCTAATTCAATTACTGCAAATTGATGTTCAGGTTTAATTCCTAATAAGGTTAACGGAACCCCAATATGATTGTTAAAATTTCCTTGGGTGTAATGCGTTTTGCCAAAATTTTGCAATGCATTAGCAATAAGTTCTTTTGTTGTAGTTTTACCATTACTGCCGCCGATAACAATTTTTTTTGCAGTCATTGTATGGGAATGCAACTTTGAAAGTTCTTGGAGGGTTAATAATGTATTTTCTGTATAGAAAAAGCCCTGTTTCCCGCGTAAATCATTTCTACTTGTAACTACACAACATGCACCAGCTTCTTTTGCTTGTTCAGCGAACAAATTGGCGTCATATTTATCGCCTACTAAACAGAAAAAGATACAATTCGGTTCAATTTTTCTAGTATCTGTGGAAAGAGTAAAATTAGATTCTTCCCAGATTGCGTATAGTTCTTGAATTAAAGAAGACATCACAGCGATTTTAAAAATGTAAAGTTAAGTTGTATGTGGAATTATTATTCTTTTTTTTATCCATGGAATACAACAAAAATGTTAACTGTATTGTCAAATAATCAGTAATTTTGATTTTATGCGATTTAAACTGAATAATAATTATTTGAAAATACTTCCGATATTTTTCATGAGTGTTGCTTTTGGCCAAAAAAGTAATAAAATCGCTTATCGCGTTTTGAATGACCCAACCCATTTCTATATTGGGAGTTCCTTAATGGAACAACCTTTCACAGGTGGTTTTAATGCACCTCAGTTTTGTCATTTTGATCTTAACAGTGATGGCGAATTGGATATCATCGTTTTTGATCGTTATGATAGTAAAATTATGCCATTTCTCAGAGTAGGGAAGGATCAGTTTGTTTATGAACCCCGTTATGAATATATGTTGCCAAAGGGGAATTTTTATTATAAAACAGCTGATATCAATAGTGATGGTAAACTTGATATTTTCACTGCATCAAAAACTGGAAATCTTCGAATTCATAAATTTATTCCAACTGGAAATCCTGCAATTTTAAAGTTTGAGTCTTCAGATGATATTTATTACAGAAACCAAAATCCAGATGATGGAAGTGTAATGTATAATGTTTTGAGTTCACCAATTTCTGATATACCGGAAATCAAAGATATGGACGGCGACGGTGATCTTGATTTTGTAACCTATGATGGTGGAGCAAAGGTGTATAGACAGTTTCGGGATGTTCGTGTAGAAAAAGGATGGAGTAATGATACATTCGAATTCCAGATAATGGATATTTGTTTTGGATATTTTAATGAAGGAGCCGATAACTCCATTTTGCTTGGCGAATGTCCCCCAAATTTATTGAAACTAAAGCCTCGTCATATTAATGGATCAGCTTGTTTTCTACATGATTTTGATTCAGATGGTGATTTGGAAATGATTATTTCTAATATCGGCTATAAAAATTTTACTTATTTAGAAAATGGTAAAATACAGTCCAAATCTTATTGGGATACGATGGTTAAGTTTGATACGATGTTTCCTCCAAATACCCAATATGCCAATGGTTTTATTTTTCCAGCAGGTTATTTGATTGATGCGAGTGGTGATGGATTAGCAGATCTACTGGTTTCTCCCAATGGCGTTCCAGATTCAAAGGAAACCCAACAAATTTGGTATTACAAGAATATTGGAACCGGTGGTAAAACGAAGTTTGAGTTCCAAAGAACCAACTTTTTGATTGATAAAACGTTAGATTTTGGTGGTAAATCAGCTCCAGTGTTTGTTGATTATGATGCAGATGGAGATAATGACTTATTAATTGCTAATAATGGTGATTATGGACTTACACTTGGTAAAAAAGATAAGATCACGCTGTTTTTAAACAAAGGGAATAAGGATTCCGCGTCGTTCCATTTTGAAACGGATGACATTCTGAATGCTATGAATTCAAAGGATTCCGTATTTATAAATTCGATTCCTGCGGTTGGAGATTTGGATAATGATGGCGATGTGGATTTGTTATTAGGCACGTTGAATGGGTATGTTCATTGGTTTGAGAACATCGCCGGAGTAAATAAACCTGTAAAATGGGTTTATAAAGATACCAATATCGCTCCGAAAAGTACGCTTTTTAGCGAATCTAACGCAGCTCCTTGTATTTATGATTTTGATTCTGACGGAAAAAATGATTTATTGGTTGGATATTATAATGGTAAAGTGGTAGCCTTTAAATCGGATGGTAATAACATTCCTAAATTTACAAGAGTTACAGATCAAGCATATGGAGCAAAAGCTAATGAATACAGATTGGATATTAATCCCCAAGGTTATGTGAGTTTTGGAAATGCTGTACCTCGGGTTGCAGATCTAAATAAAGATGGAAAGCTTGAATTGATTTTAGGTGCGGCACAAGGAACGCCTAAGTTATATCAAATTGATAAAAAGTTAGTTACTGATGTGGTTCCAATGGATTCTTTGTGGATTCTACAATATACACTAACAGGGGATTCGATGGAAGCAAAAATCGGACAGCGATCAGTTCCTGCATTAGCAGATTTAAATGGCGATACCATTCCTGAAATGATTTTTGGAGTGGGTAGAGGTGGCATCATTTGGGCCAATAGTTTGTTATATCCAAGAGAGGAGAGTAGTGTAATTAAGTTTTCCGCTGATACTAAGGCATTATTAAGTTTGTACCCAAATCCTGTTAATAACGAACTTAATATTCATTTGATTCAAGGCAAAATCAAAGAAATTCAAGTGTTAAGCATAAACGGGCGAGAAATTCGAAATGGTATCAAGGAGATTTTTAATCATCAAAATCATGCATTGATTTCCATATCTGATTTATCAAATGGTGCCTACTTTATTAAGGTATTAGACGAATCTGGTAATCAATTTATGAAATTATTCATGATTCAAAATTGAATCATAATGTAGTTTCACGAATAAACTGATTGGAAATTTCTAAACTATGTGTACATAATTGATACTCATCTTTTCTATTGCTAGCAATGATGATTAATCTATTATAATGATGGTTTTCCAATAAGTAGTTGAATAATTCATTACCCTTGCTATCTAAATTGGTTAATGGTTCATCCAAAATTAACAACCTGGATTGGCTAAAAAAAGCAGCACAGAGTTTTACACGTTGCTTCATGCCACTTGAAAAGGTTGCAATGGCTTTTTCTCTCGTGTTTTTTGGGAATTGACAAATTTGAATCAAATAACCTAAATCAATTTCATTGTATAAAGGTTTAATGGCTTGATGAAATTCAAACCACTCTTGTAAAGATAATTCTTCTGGAAGTTCTAAAGCTGGGGAGGCTAAACTACAATATTTAATTGCATCTGCAGATGATAATTCTTTTTCTTCATCATCCAACCATTGAATACTGCCTTCAGTTGGGAAAATTTGTTGAATCAACATCAAACAAAACGTAGATTTTCCGCTACCATTGGCACCTAATAATGCAGTAATCTGAGGTTTATCGCCATTAGGAATTTTAAAGATGAAATCCAAATTGCGGTATAGCCACTGGCGATGAAAACTCTTTCCACAGTTTTTTAAAAGAATTTTCATCAAACTTTTTATTTGGCGTTGTAACCCTTCATGATTCCTCTATCAGAATCCTTCAAAAATGCCAAAATCTCATCTCTCTCTCCAGTTGGAAGAAATTCTGTTTCTATCAGTTTAACTGCCTTTGAATTATTCAAACCTTTTACAAATAAGGTTCTATAAATATCTTGAATTTCTGTGATTTTTTCAATTGAAAATCCTCTTCTTCTTAAACCTACTGAATTTACACCCTCGTAACTCAATGGTTCTCTTGCAGCTTTGGTGTATGGAGGAACATCTTTTCTCACCAATGATCCACCTCCTATCATAGAATGTTTGCCTATTTTCACAAATTGATGAACCAGTGCTGAACCACCTAATATTGCGTGTTCGCCAATAAAAACGTGGCCTGCAACCTGTACACTATTGGCCAAAATACAATGATCTTCAACCACACAATCATGAGCTAAGTGCACATATGCCATTAATAATACATTGGAACCTACTTTGGTGTATCCCAAAGCCTTTGTTCCTTTATTTATGGTAACATATTCCCGAATAGTAGTATTATCGCCAATATATGTTAGCGTTTCTTCTCCTTCAAATTTTAAATCTTGAGGAATCGCGCCTATTGAAGCGCCCGGGAAAATTCTACAGTGTTTACCAATTCTGCTTCCTTTGAAAATAGTAACCCCTGACATGACATGGGTTCCTTCTCCAATTTCTACGTCTGCATGAATGGTAACAAAAGGATCTATAACTACATTATCTGCAATTTTTGCAGTTGGATGTACATATGCTAATGGTTGAATCATCAGTAATCTGGGATAGAATTATGCAATTTTAATGATTTGTGCCATCATTTCCGCCTCACAAACCAATTTTTCTCCAACCCAAGCTCTGCCACGCATAACACAAATGCCCCTTCTCACTGGTTCAATCAATTCCAATTTCATGATTAATGTATCGCCAGGAACAACTTTATCTTTGAATTTAGCATTTTCAATTTTCAAGAAATAGGTTCCATAATTTTCGGGGTCATCAACTGTACTGAGAATTAATATTCCTCCCGCTTGTGCCATTGCTTCTAATTGCAAAACGCCTGGCATGATTGGATCTCCAGGAAAATGGCCAGAAAAAAATGGTTGGTCATAAGTAATGTTTTTAATCCCCACAACAGACCTTTCATCCTTGTCAATAATTTTATCAACTAACAGAAATGGATGTGCATGTGGTAACATTTTTATGATATCCTTTGTTGTATATAAAGGTTTCTCATTTGGATTATAGTTGGGAACTCCTTCCTGCTTTCTCTTCAATTCTTTTTTCATCACCTGCTTGATTTTTTTAGCAAATGCTACATTGGCGGCATGACCCGGCCTAGCTGCCATGATCTGTCCTTTTAATGGCATTCCACATAAAGCTAAATCGCCAACCATATCTAACAATTTATGGCGTGCTGGCTCATTTTGAAATCGTAAGTCCAACGTATTTAAAATGCCATTTTTGGTAACTTCTACCGTGGGCTTATTAAATACTTTCGCCAATCTGTTTAACTCGTCTTGTTCAACTTCTCTATCAACAACTACTATGGCATTATTTAAATCGCCACCTTTAATTAAGTTGTTGTTTAATAAAAATTCTAATTCATGTAAGAAACAAAAAGTTCTACAAGGAGCAATTTCCTTTTTGAAATCTGCCATTGAAGTTAAGGCAGCATGTTGACTTCCTAGGATTGGTGAGTTATAATCAACCATTACCGTAATGCGATAATCATTTACCGGCATAGCAATAATCTCTACCTTGTTTTCATCGTTGGTATAATGAATATTGTAAGGAATTTCAAAATATTCTCTATCTGCTTCTTGTTCAACTATTCCTGTAGCTTCGATCGCCTTAATAAAAGGCTCCGAACTACCGTCCATTATTGGCATTTCCGGACCATCAATATCAATTAATACATTATCAACTTCCATTCCTACCAAAGCCGCCATAACATGTTCTATGGTTGAAACAGAAGCACCATTTTTTTCTAAAGTTGTTCCTCGAGAAGTATCCGTAACCAAATCACAATCTGCCTCAATAATGGGCATATTGGGTAAATCTACACGTCGGAATTTATAGCCATGATTTTCAGCGGCCGGATTTAATTTCAATTTTACTGATGCACCTGTATGTAACCCTACTCCGGATAATTCTATTGTTGATTGTAAAGTAGTTTGTTTTGGAGTGATATTATTCATTCTTATATGCCCTTATTTATGATCAATTTTAATAATTCTGCAATTCTACGCTTTGTTGGAGGATATTTCTTCAGAAATTCGATGGATTTCCTTCTTTAGACCCTCAATTTCTCTCATCAAATCTGGAACTTTTCTACTTCCAGCTACACTTTTTAGGAATTCCCTAACATCCGTAGCAGGTGTTCCAGTAAGTTTTTGATGAGGAGTTGTAATATTTCCTGTAATTCCAGCTTGGCCGCCTGCGGATGTATGCGGGGCGATTACCAAATGGCCTCCAATTCCACATTGGCCACCAAACTGGGAATAACCACCAACTTTGGTTGATCCAGCAATTCCCGTTTGAGAAGCAATTACTGTGTGTTCTCCAACTTCTACATTATGAGCAATTTGTACCAAATTGTCTAGCTTCGTACCCATTTTAATAACGGTGCTTCCCATTGTAGCCCTGTCTATACTGCAGTTACTTCCAATCTCAACCCAATCCTCTACGATTACATTTCCAATCTGGGGAATTTTTACATATTTACCATTTACCGGTGCAAATCCAAATCCATCACTGCCAATAACAGTGCCGGCATGTATAATTACATTAGAGCCAATTTCACATTTAGAATAAATTACAACATTTGGGTATATCACAGTATGTTCACCAATTACGGCATCTTTACCAATATAACATCCAGGATAAATAATACAATTTGCACCAATTTTAGCCCTTTCATCTATGTAAGAAAAGTGACCAATATAACTGGCTTTGCACACTGCAGTGGGGTGCACATATGCTTGATTTTCTACCTCTTGATTGTGTATGTTGGGGTTGAAATGGTTTGTTAAAACCATGCAAAATGCAAAGTATGGATTTGTATGATATAACAATTCACAATTAACGGGCTGCTTAGCCTCAAATTCCAGTGGCACAAATACAGCTGAACATTGAGTTTCATAAATCAAGTGCTCGTATTTGGGATTTGCAAAAAATCCCAAACTACCAGATTTCCCTTCTTCCAATTTACTTGCCGCCGTAATCTGTAGATTTCCTTTTTCGCCTATGTATTTACTCTGTGTTTCCTGGGCTATTTGAGCAAGCGTTAAAATCATATTAATCGCAAAATAAATCTAAAACATCGCATTTTTTGTGTTTTTTTCTTTTATCGCCCATCATTGATCTCAATTTTCATGAAAATCTTGCGAAAATTAAATTTTTCTAACTATTTTGCCCACTTAATTAAATTAATCGGAAAATGAGTTCAATCGGAGTTCAAAAAGGTCACCCCAAAGGACTTTACGTTCTTTTCGTAACCGAAATGTGGGAACGCTTTAGTTATTATGGTATGCGTGCCCTGTTTTCTTTATTCATGCTCAAAGCACTATTGTTCGACAAAGCTATGAGTTCTGAAATTTACGGAAGTTATACAGGTTTGGTTTATTTAACCCCATTGATAGGTGGTTATATGGCCGATCGCTACTGGGGAAACCGTAAAAGTGTAATTGTAGGTGGTGTATTAATGGCTATTGGCCAATTTTTCATGTTCCTTGCAGGTACTTTCTATCAAGAAAATCAATTTGCAGTAACCATGATGTTGATTGGTTTATTGTTCCTTATCGTGGGTAACGGATTCTTCAAACCCAATATTAGTACTATGGTAGGTCAGTTATATCCAGAAGGTGATAAACGAGTTGATTCAGCGTTTACCATTTTTTATATGGGGATTAACTTGGGCGCATTCATTGCTCCAATTGTTTGTGGATATTTGGGCGAAACAGAAGATCCAGGTGATTTTAGATGGGGTTTCATGGCTGCTTGTGTGGGAATGATCATCTCTCTTATTTTATTTATTTCCTTAAAGAATAAATATATTGTTACTCCTGAAGGTGAACAAATTGGCGAAAAACCTAATCAAGATAGAACCATCACTGAGTCTGGTGAATCTGCAAATGCTGCTCCAACTCGTTGGGGCTCAATTATCACTTGGATTTTGATATTTTTTGGTGTTTTGATATTCTTTAAATATCAAGCAGGTTTTGATTTAATCGCATCTATTATTTTCGGCTTAACTATTGCAGCGCCTGGCTTTATTATTACTGATCCATCACTGAGTAAAATTGAAAAGGAAAGAATTTGGGTTGTATATATTGCAGCTTTCTTTGTGATTTTCTTTTGGTCTGCTTTTGAACAAGCGGGTGCTTCTTTGACATATTTTGCGGAAGAACAAACAGATAGAAACTTCTTTGGAAGAGTCATTCCTGCTTCAGCATTCCAGAGTGTAAATGCAGTTGCAATTGTAATTTTTGCACCATTATTTGTTTGGTTATGGGGTGTTTTGGGTAAAAGAAACCTCGAACCAGCATCGCCATTCAAACAGGCTTTAGGACTTTTCTTATTAGCAATTGGATACTTAGTTATTGCTTTTGGGGTGAAAGGAATTGACCCTTCTGCTAAAGTGAGTATGATTTGGTTAATCAGTTTGTATACCATTCACACTTTTGGAGAACTATGCTTATCACCAATAGGTTTATCAATGGTAAACAAATTATCTCCTGTAAGATTGGCCTCTTTGTTAATGGGCGTGTGGTTCTTATCAACCGCATCAGCAAACAAATTTGCTGGCATTCTTAGTGGGTTGTATCCAGAAGAAGTTAAATTGGAGAAGACCTATACCGAATATACCCATCAATCTGTTTTTGATTCATTATCAAGAGCAAAGGATTTAGATAGTAACGTTTTTAAAGCTGATCCAACTTCGGCAATTGTCTTAAAAACAGCGGATTTAAAATTAACAAAATCTGCTTCAGGTGAAAAAGATAGTGTATTGTCGCTTACTTATAAAACTGAACAGATTAATGATCAAGTTATTCTTGGCGATTCTTCAAATAGCCAGAATGCGCAAGCGAATTCAGTTACCATTCCTCACACAGAACCCGTTTCTGTGTTCCATTTAAAGGTTATCAAATCAAGTAACAAATATTTGGATCGTGCAGTATTAATTAACGATGGTAAGTACTTGCTTACACATGATTCAATTGATATCGTTGAAAACAAAGTGAGCAAAAAAGTTGAAAGAATGCAAGTTTGGAATTTGAAACCTGAAAAACCTAGTTTTATGGGAATGAAAGTGGAAACTTTGTATGATTTCTTTATGATTTTCGTAGTAATGGCAGGAGTTGCTTCTGTGTTCTTGTTTATCTTGAGTGGAAAATTATTAAAAATGATGAATGGTGTGAGATAATCGCCATTTCAGGTTAATAAAAAAAAGAGCCGCAAATTAATTGCGGCTCTTTTTTTTATGCCTAAATCAAATCAATGTTCGAAAAAGGAAATCGCATCTGCCACTATAAAAGTAGAGCCACCTACGTAAATAATGTCGTCTGCATCGCAGTTTTCCAATAAATATTCTAGGGCTTTTCCAACGGTTTCAAACGTATTTCCTTTCAAATGATAGCCGCTTGCATCCTCTTGTAAAATTGTTGCATCCAAGCCTCTGATAACACTGGGTTTGGTGAAATAATAGGCCGCGGTTGTAGGCAATAGCTTCAGGATTTCTTTACGATCTTTATCGCCAACCATTCCCCAAACTATGTGTAATTTCATCGAGCCAACGGTCTCCATCAATTGTTGCATTACCATTTTAACCCCTGGATAATTGTGTGCCGTATCGGCAATTACCAATGGCGATGTTTTCAAAATTTCCCATCGCCCCCTTAATCCAGTATTTTTATTTACTTGCGATAAAGCATGCATTATCTTATCTGAATCAAACCTATAAGTGGATTCTAAGAATTTAATTGCCCGATAAACCGTATTCAAATTTTCACGCTGATAAATACCTTTTAACTCACAAGCATCAATCCAATCCGGTTCGCACGTCCAATCATTGTTGTACGGTGCCTGCATTTCTTTCGCCTTGTCAATTATTACCTGTAACGGTGCAGCTTCCATTTCACCGATGGCTACAGGTACATTTTGCTTAATAATACCCGCTTTTTCTAGGGCGATTTTTTCTAACGTATCGCCCAATAAATCCATATGATCCCATGAAACATTGGTAATCACCGATAGGATAGGGTGGATTACGTTAGTGGAATCCAATCTTCCGCCCAATCCAACTTCAATAATGCCGATGTCGATTTTCTCTTTGGCGAAATAGTCAAAGGCCATCGCCACTGTTATCTCAAAAAATGAAGGATGAATGGTTTCAATATGGGGTTTGATGCGTTGTGTGAAATCAATGACAAACGCTTCAGATATTTCTTGGCCATTGATGCGAATCCGCTCTCTAAAATCAACCAAATGTGGACTGGTATACAACCCGGTTTTATATCCGTGTTGCGTAAAAATCGAGGCTAACATGGAAGAAACAGATCCCTTTCCATTGGTTCCGCCAACATGGATAAATGTCATTTTATCCTGGGGATTGCCAATGGCATTTAACAAATCAATGGTATTGTTTAAATCTGCTTTATAAGCTGATTTGCCCACATTTTGAAACATGGGCAAACGATTAAATAAATAATCTAATGTTTCTTGATAAGTTGGCTGTTGCATATCCAGCCGCGAATTTACCTAGTATTGGCGTTTGATGGTAATTGAAATTATACCAGAGCTAGGATATTTTGTTCCTTCAGAAGATTTTGGAACCAATGAGGTATGACTCGGATCAAAATAAAAATTCAGTACTTTCAAGGCATTTCCATCACTACCGGTATATGAATAATCAGCACTAGTTTGATTCAATGATAATTTTGGGGCACATGTTTCACAAAATTTGGTAACACGGGCTACGATGGTACCATAACCTTCTGCAATGGGAATTTCACTGATATTGGATTGGATTTCATGCCCGCTTAATGTGCCTTTGTGAATTCCAGAACCTCTTCCTTTTCCTACACCTGATCCATTTCCTCCAAAACTTCCTCCACCAGAACCGCCACCACTACCATTACCTGAGCCAACTGGGTTGTTACCGGTACCATTTTTAGTGCCACTTGGATCCCCAGCACCACCTTTTCCATCTCTCTTGCCAATTTTTGAGAAATCAACTTTGATTTTAGGGTTATCTGCTGGTGTTCGATCAGATGTTGGAGGATCAATGGGAGGTAGGGCTTGAGCATCAGTTTCAACATCGTTGGTAACAACTTGTCCTTGACCTCCTGCTGGATTGGGATTGGGCTGACCCATACTAGGCTCTCCACCTAATTTGGCTTCAGACGCTGAACCACCGCCAGATCCACCCGCATCTTTGGTGGGTTCCGCTGGTTGAACCATACCAAAATCCAATTCCAAAGGCGCTTTTTTGTTCAATAACGGAGGGTCGGGCAGGTTGATCTTGACAAACAACATCAACATCATCAATAAAACCAATATGGATACACTAATGGCCCCAGATACTGTTTTCTGCTTGCCATTGGTAGTTAAATTTTTTTCTACGATTAAATGACTCATAATATTACCACTTAAATTTAGATTCAATTACAGAAACTGTGCCTGTTGGCATTTCTTTAATTGATTTTGCAAACAATGATGCTTCTATTTCAGTTTTAAATCGCCCTAGAATAACTTTCTTTAAACTTGAACCGCTAACTTCTTCTACACATGCATCGAAACCAATCTTTTGCCACGCCAAACATTCACTCTTGGCAGGGATTTCTGTAATATATGATGCACCGGTAACATAAAAATCTCCTTCAACTTTACGAAGTTCAAGATGCCAATTATTTATACCATC
The DNA here is from genome assembly GCA_021151535.1 of Sphingobacteriia bacterium. Taxonomy (GTDB): domain Bacteria; phylum Bacteroidota; class Bacteroidia; order NS11-12g; family UBA955; genus JAGKXC01. The sequence goes on from JAGKXC010000024.1 coordinate 19,244, forward strand.
TTCACCTTTGCCAAATTTCATTTTATGTTTGAACTGATCTTTTTCAATTTCTCTAACACGTACTAATTTGTTTTCAACTTCAACTTTTTGAGGTGAATTCATGGTAGCCAAAGCTACTTCTGCGTTCTTTTTACCCGGCAAAAGTTGAGAGAATGTGAAATATAAACTCGTAGAAACTGAAATAATTGCCAAACTTGCGGCAATTTGCCATAACAGACCCGGTTTGTCTGATTTGCTAATTGCTATAGATTCTTCTTCCCACTGGTCAGCTACCAACACATCACGCAATTCATGCATTTCTGAGGAGCTGGGAATAGTAGGTGGAAGTAAATTTTCAGAAGAGAGTGCAGATAATTCTAAATCATCTGAATTTCTTGATGTTTGCTTAATTGATGAAAGCGTATTGGAAGCATCTGTAGGTTGGTCAAATAAATCCCATTTCCATTGAAATTGAGGCAAACCAAAACTATAAGGATCCAAATTCAAACTGGGTGAGCTTACAAAAAACAAACCGCCTTGAGAATTTTTATGAAAATTCCCTAAAGGTAAAATACTATAATGATGTGTGTTTTCTACCGATTGTATTAATTCGTCTTTCCAAAGATTCAAAATTGCTTGGCAGCTCTTATAACTTAATCCCGTTAACTCTCTTAACGAATTTGCTACTAAACCATCGTCTTCTTTAATTTCTGTATTGAAATACAAAATAGCCGTTGAAGCCTTCAATTCTCCGGAAAACACATTGAACATCCCGGGATTGCGCCTCAAAATGAATCCGCCAAACCCAGGAACTACCGCACATTCTTGTTCGGTAATAACCTTGATAATTGCGTCTATGATGGATTTCTGATGATTCATGTGCGTAATTCTACGAATTTACAGATATTTTTTTACAGATATTCTTTCTCCGATTGAATATTAAAATAAGGCGATAGACAAGCCACCCAATATAGTTAAACCGTAATTTCTATAACCATACCATTGTTGATATTGGTTTCCAAGAATATTAGAGGCTTGAACCCAAACTCTACCTTTTCCTAAAATTCGGTAATCAGCTCTTGCATATAAATCGAAATATCCTGGGATTTTTACAGTTTTAAATTGCCCATTTTCAGGTACTTGATTGTAACGACTTCCAATTCCGTCAAATCCAGCAGTTAATTCAACAGTGTTGCCAAAAGCATAATTAGCTTTTACATTGTAAACAAATCCAGGTAAGTGCCAAGCTTGAGTTTCAATCGTTGGACTGTAATTAACCAATTTGATTTTAGCCAGAACTTTTAATTTTTCACCCAATGAATATTGAACGTTTGTTTTTACATACAATGAATTAACATCGTCGTAAATGATTTTCATGCTCTTTAAACTATCGCCAGAACTTACAATTAAAGGCATATCAGAAGTAGAATTATATCCAAAATCCATATTGAAATGGATGTTTTCATTCAACTTTCCTTGAATTCCACCGTAAATATTAAATTGCTCAAAACTGTTACGCATTTGAATTGAATCATAAGTAAACGGCATCATTTGCTGATAATTTCTAAATGTGTTCTTCTTTAAACCACCATCAATTACACCATATAATTTCAATTTCAATCCAGTTAAATCCTTAGATACAAGTAGGTAAGGTGCGATATAGAATTTACTGTTTGTTACAGTGTCGTATTTGCTTGTCCAATAAGTACTATTTGCGCTGATTGTAACTTGCAGGCCAGTTGCTTTGTGTCCAAATTTAAACCAAGGTTGGATGTCTGCGAAAATTTGATTGGTGGTACCAGTAGTATGAGCAGTATCTAAACCAATCCTTTGGGTTTGACTCAAATAAGTACCGCCTAAATTAATTCCCAATTTGCTTTCTTTTAACTTTTTAGACACTTGAACTTTGCCTGACGCATCTAATTCTTGTTGATTTAAATTGTTTTGAAACCCATTGATTGTTAACCCAGTGTATAAACTAGGTAATTTACTTTGACTAGAATAATCGTAACCGATACCCAAACCATAATTTTGAGAAACTTTTCCACTGTTGAGGATGGTATTTTCCAATCCACTATCGGAGGCAAAATAATTGGTTTGATAACGATTGTAAAACAATTGGGTTTCCAAAGATGAACTTTTAAAGTATTTCGCACCCTGAGCCAAAACTTTGGTGTTGGCAAACTCTCTCAAGGAGTTTTGAGGATTAGCACCCAAATGCTGAACAGATAAATTATAACTATAGTCGCTCGCTGCTTTATTAGCCAAATATAACTCACCTAAAAGATGCCCATAATTGCCGCCTCCCAAACGAATGTAGTTGGATTGATAAATGGTGTCAGACCCACGATCTTTAAGCTTTTCAGGCTGAATAGGTCTTGCAATTTTGTTGGTATTCCAAGTAAATTCTGGTGTTTCTACTTTTACGTTTAATCGTGGAGTTTCGGTTCTAAAAACAATAGGATCGATTAAAAGTTTACTTGAAGGAATGAGTTTAGGCTCAAATCGAGTAACAACATTTCTGGATGAATTGTCGATCCCCTTATTGCCAGGTTGAGCAATAGCTGCAACAGCTAATGTGAAAGACGCAAATGTAAAAAGTGCTTTTTTCATGGATGTTCAAATTTCAGACTTCTTTAATCAAGGATATCACCATTATTTAAGGGTGTCTATATTTTGGAACGCTTTGTTGGGGTGAAGATTTTGTATTACTTTTGAACTAGTGGAATTAATCGATAAACGTGAGAATAGAATTGAGAAATAAAGTATCAATATTTTTAAAATTCTTTTGTTGAATCGAATTGAATCCTTATCTTTGCAGCCCAATTTACGGATATGTACGCCATTGTTGAAATCGCCGGAAGGCAATACAGAGTAACAGAAAACAACCATTTGGTTGTGAATAGACTGGAAGCAGTTGAGGGTTCTACCATTGAGTTCGATAAAGTTTTGTTGATCGGTGGAGACAAAGTTAAAGTTGGAACTCCTACTGTAAAAGGTGCTAAAGTTACAGCTACAGTTAAAGAACACGGAAAAGGTGATAAGGTATTGGTTTTCAAAAAGAAAAGAAGAAAAGGATATGCCAAAAAGAATGGTTTCCGTCATTTCCATACCTTGTTGAAAATCGACAGTATTAAAGCATAAAAGAATTAAATCATGGCACATAAAAAAGGTGCGGGTAGTACCAAAAACGGAAGAGAATCACACAGTAAGCGTTTAGGTGTGAAAATTTTCGGTGGACAGATAGTGAAAGCCGGTAACATCATCGTTCGTCAGCGTGGAACAAAACACCACCCTGAAGTGAATGTAGGTATTGGTAAAGATCATACCTTGTTCGCTTTAACAAACGGTATCGTTAAGTTTCGTAAAGGCAAAGACGGACGTAGTTTCGTTTCTGTTGTTGGTGAAGCTTAATCTCAATCAAATGAATTTTTGAAAAGGAAGGCTTCATTGCCTTCCTTTTTTTTTGCCTATATCAATATATTTGTCCTAAATAAATCAATTAAAATGTCAAATTCTAAAAGCCCTCAAGATTCAATTGTTACTATGAATGAAATAGTACTGCCCAACGATACCAATACTTTGGGTAACTTGATGGGTGGAAGATTGCTACATTGGATGGATATCTGTGCTGCCATCGCCGCACAAAAACATTCCAATCAAATTGTTGTTACCGCTGCTGTTGATAGTGTTTCATTTAAAGAAAGTATTAGATTAGGTGACGTAGTAACACTTACTTCTTATGTAACTCGCTCCTTTAATAGTAGTATGGAGGTTTTTATTGAAGTAACTGCTCAAAGTATTCCGAGAGGAGAAATAATCAAAAGTAATGAAGCTTATTATACTTTTGTGGCTTTAGACAGCAGACATAAACCCTGTCAGGTTCCTGAATTAATCCCGCAAACAGAAGAAGAAAAGTTAAAATTTGATGGAGCCTTAAGAAGAAGGCAAGTTAGGTTAATCTTGGCTGGAAAAATGAAGCCAGAAGATGCAATTGAATTGAAGAATTTATTTGTATAATCTCCCCAAAAAAGCGGGTGCTTTTTAATTTGTCATTAGTTAACCTTTGTAACATATCACCCACATTAACAACAATATGATCTTCTACCTCCGTAACTGGAATATATTTACCCTGTTTATTAAGTACTTCTAAGCCATCAGCAGAAGCGCCAACTAATAATGTGATTAAGTTAATGTCTTCATGTTCACCAGCCCTAATTGCATCTTTTGGATCTTCTGTTATTGGCGGGTAATGAATTGCTCTTAAAATACTGTTGCCTAAATAAACCCGAGAATCGAAATAATTTTCATCCAATCCTAAGTATAAACTAATGGCACGCAGCATTTGAACGCCTGTACTTTCTAAAGATTGAAATGCCCACTTACCCAGTTCATTAAAAATAGGAAACTCAACTACAGTTTTATTCTTTGGATAGTTTGGAGCTAAAGTTTTGTCTATGGCATCTTCGGTATATTGTCCAAAATGCCAAAATTCTTTCAAATCTCCAGCATTTCTATTTTTTGCATGTTCTTTTCCAAAACCAGTATAGCCTCGTTGACCACCACCCATGGTATCGTCATATTGAGCCTTGATTTCAATGGGGGCCCGAAAGAAATTTGCAACTTCTGCATACAATTCTTGTAAACGATTCGAATCAATTCCATGATTTCTTATGGCTACAAATCCTATTTCTTCATAGGCTTTACCCAAATCCTCAACAAATTTCTGTTTGCGCTCAAATGTTCCCTGCGTAAAATCAAATAAATCTAACTTTGGAATGTAATCCATAGTTCAAATTTAAAAAAAATAAAAAGAATAAAAAGGGTAGGTGTAACTAAAAAATAGCTGCTTATATAGAATGTTCTAAATAAGACCTACTTTTCTCCAAAATAATAGAGCATGTAGTTGAATTGGGTGAGAATTCAAACTGATCACAATCTGCGGATATCGATTTTAAAGAATCCAAATACGATTGCCATTGTGGATGAGACGCTAAATTCTCCTCTATGGTTTTTGTTATTTCAGAAGAAGCTTCTTGATAAAAGTAGAGTAATAAATCTGCTTGAGTAATGAATTTTATCATAAGCGTATCAGCGTTTGTTCAATATAGAAACGCCAAATACTTAAGATTATTTTACTCGAACAACATTTTTTTGCATTTTTTTTCTAAGATTTAAAATTGCATAGTGCATACGACCTATACAAGTGTTGATATTAGTCTCAGTTAACAGTGCGATTTCTTTAAAACTTAAATCTGCATAATTTCTAAGAATCAAAACTTCTCGTTGTTCTTCAGGTAATTCCCAAATCCATCTTTTTAATGCAGAAATCTCGTCTTGGTTAATTTGTTCATCTTCTTTGCTCGCAACAAACAAACCCAATGAATCAAATACGTCCCTGCCTTCAGTGTCAACTACAATAGGCATTCTTTTTCTAGAACGGATTGTATCAATGCTTAAGTTTCTGGCAATTCTCATCGCCCATGGAAGAAATTTATCTTCATGGTTGTATTTTCCAGCTTGTATGTTGCTGATGATTTTGATGAAAGTTTCCTGAAAAATATCTTCAGCCAAATAACGATCGTTCACAAGCAAGTAAATGCTAGTAAAAATACGATTGCGATGCCTGTTGAGAAGAATCTCAAAAGCTGCCTGGTTTCCTTGGATGTAACGTTGAATTAAAACGCCATCGGCTATAATAGGTGCACTCATACTACCTCCTTGCGGTTGTTTTTAAAGGGTTAAATAAGCAAGTTTTTTAGGTAGGGTTTGTACTTATAGGCGTTCTTTTTTACAATATTCAATCGCAATGAAAATATATTTTACGACAATTCCAAATTTATTGTCAAAAAAATATGAAATTATATCGTTTTTAAACCATTTAAGAAGTCTTTTGCTCCCGTTTTGGTTTTGCCGGGTAATTGAAGACTGATAATTTCTAACCAGCCATCTGAACAATTTAACCTCAGTTCTTTATTGTAAATACCGATATGATTATCGATTTGAACTAGTAAGTTTTTCTCAGTTGATGATTCAAACGTTTTGTAATTCATTGGAATCCGGGTTTCAAGAATCTTCATATCGCCCCATTTAGAATTTATCCAAGCTCCAGGATAGGGTGATAATCCTCTTACTTTATTGTGAATCATTTGCATATTCAGCGTTAAATCCAATTTGCAAAATTCACGATTTAATTTCGGAGCTGTTTTTAATGTTGAACTGTTGATTTGTGGTCTTGCTTCAATGGAATTATCAATGATTTTCTTTACCGTATTACAAACCAATTCGGCGCCTTCTTTCATCATTCTATCGTGTAAACTGCCCGCATTCTCATCAATACCAATTTCCATTTCATGACTAGCGATAATATCGCCAGTGTCGATTTCATGTTTTAAAAAGAAAATACTCAAGCCTGAAATTTTTTCACCTTGAATGATTGCGTGTTGAATGGGAGCTGCACCACGATATTGCGGCAATAAAGAAGCATGTAAATTGATAGTGCCCAATTTGGGGAAACTCCAAACCGTTTCAGGCAACATACGAAATGCAATTACAATCCCTAAATCGGGTTTCAATTCTTCCAATTGCAATTGAAATTCTGAAGATTTTAATTTTTCAGGTTGCAAAACAGGAATTCCATGTTTAATTGCCATTGTCTTTACAGCACTTTCGCTAAGTTTCATTCCTCGTCCTGCTGGTTTGTCTGGAGCAGTTACAGTGGCAACTATATTAAATCCATTTAAAATGAGCGTCTCTAAACTTATAGCCGCGAAATCCGGGGTACCAAAGAAAATAATACGAAAGTCTTTCTTTTCCATCTCAAGCAAAAATACAACCCTTACGTGTATTTAATCGTTTAATACGGTTAGTTATATGGAAGATTTTCAATTTTTCGTATCTTTCCATTAAAATTGAATAATTATCAGTTCGTTAATCAACTCATGCGCCTAATTAAATTCCAATATCACTATTTTTTCGGGCGATGCAAACGTTGGCTATTTTCTGTTGTTCTTACTTTTTTGGCAAATTTTGCTGTAGCTTCTCAAATTTCTACCCCTCAAATTATCCCCAATAAAGGACAGTGGGAGTCTCAAATTTTAGCCAAAATTCCAATGACTCAAGGCGATTTTTGGATTACCAAAAAAGGTTTCATTTTATTACAGTGGAATGCAGATCAATTAGAGCAATTACACCATGAAGTTTGGTTGAAAACTAAGGTAGACGCCAATATTACACGTTGGGAATTTGTGAATGCAAATAATTTTCTCACTGTAGAATTTAGCGGTAATAGAAGCGAGGAATACTATAACTATTTTAAAGGATCAGATCAATCAAATTGGGTTTCAGGAATAAGAAAATATGCGATTTGTAGGTTGCGAAATGTTTGGGCAGGTGTTGATTTACAAATTGAAACTACGCCCAATGGAATTAAATATAATTGGATCACCACAGTTCAGCATGTTGCTGATATTCAATTGAATATTACAGGTTCACAATTGTCTAAACTGAGTGAGAAAACATTACAACTAAGTAATTCTATTTCATCTTTCAGTGAGAAAATTCCACAGTCGTTTGTGAAATTAGATACTAAATGGCAATCGATTCAAGTGGATTTTAATTGGAGTTATTTAACAAATTCGAACAATCAAATTCGATATTCTTGTTCTTCTCAATTTAAATCATTTAAGGATTCAATCATTATTGACCCCTATTTGGTGTTTAGTACATTCTCTGGATCTCGAGCAGATAATTTCGGTTGCACAGGAACTTACGATGACCTTGGAAACGGGTTTGCCGGAGGAACAGTATTTGACTTTGGCCTTCCTGTAACTTCAGGCGCTATTCAAATGAATTTTAATGGAGGTGTAAATGAGGATTTGGGTTATGGAGGAGATAGAGATGCAGCTATTTTGAAATTTTCAAGTGCAGGAAACCAATTGATATTTTGCACTTATTTAGGTGGCGGAAACAATGAACAACCCCACTCAATGGTTACGGATAAATCTGGAAATCTGTTTATTATGGGCTCAACCCGATCAACCGATTTTCCAATTTTACCGGGTTCATATAAAAAGACGTTGAGTGGTAATTATGATTTTTACGTTGTGAAATTAAATCCAACTGGCACCAATTTAATGGGTTCAACCTTTTTTGGTGGTTCAGGATTAGATGCTGTTGGTGCAGATAGATCTACTACGTCAGTGGATGACTTTCCTTTGTTATATAATTATGCGGATGAGTTTAGAGGTGAAATTATTACGGATCAGCAAAACGTATATATTGCAGGCGTAAGTTATAGTATAGATTTTCCTAGATCGGGTTCAAGGGCATTTGGAGGAAAGTCGGATGGGGTAGTATTTAGTTTGAATGCCAATTTAACCAATTTAAATTGGTCTGAATACTTTGGAAGTTCGGGATTTGATGCATTGTATGGAATTGCATTAGGTAAAAATGCTGATTTGTATGTAGCTGGTGGTACAACCAGTTTAGATTTAGACAGAATTGTTGGTTTTAATGCTTATCAAGGAGGATTGTCAGATGGCTTTATCGTGAAATACGATAAAAACTCGGGTGTACCTCAAGTAGGAAGGTATTATGGTACAAATCAATATGATCAAGCGTATTTCGTACAAACAGATCCATTGGGGTTGCCACATATTTTCGGTCAAACAGAGGGGCAAATTCCGAATACAAAAAATCCTAGGTTTCATTTGCCTAATACACCACAATTTATTGTTTCATTTTTTACTGATTTATCTGATATCAATTGGCAGGCTGCATTCGGTGCAACAATTAATGGTTCAACTATGCCTAATATTAGTCCGTCAGCATTTTTGATAGATCGTTGTGGTAGATTCTTTGTGTCAGGCTGGGGTGGAGGTACCAACCAGCATTTAGTTGATGTTTTTACATTTCAACAAAAAAAACATAGAAACAAAGGAAATACTCGAAACATGCCAATTTCTAATGACGCAACCCAAAAATCAACAGACGGTTCAGATTTTTATATTGGTGTATTTTCTAAAAATATGTACTCTTTAGCCTATGCCACCTATTTCGGTGGAGTAGGAAATAGCAATAGACCGGCAGAGGAGCATGTAGATGGTGGTACATCTAGATTCGATGCCAAAGGAATCATCTATCAAGCAGTTTGTGCAGGATGTCGCCAAAATGGGTTATTTCCAACTACACCCAATGCTTATTCGAAAACAATGAATAGCGATAATTGCAACAATGCATTGTTCAAAATTGATTTTGAAAACCTCAATAAAAAGCCCATCGTTAAAGACACTTTTGTATCTGTTGTTGCAACTTCAAACATAGATTTCACTGTTACCTCCATCGATCCAGACCCTTTTGACACATTATTGGTAAAAGTGTTTCTGTTAAAAAAAGGTGGTATGAAATCGGCCGATACAGCTTCTGTAAGTGCTCAATTTGGAATTGGCTCAGCTACTGTACAAGTGAAATGGAAAACAATATGCAGTTCATGGTCTAAAGACACTTTGGTATATAAAATAATGACTTTTGATCGAGGATGTCCCCAAGCCGATACAGTATGGTCTTTTATTCGGGTTTTGGTTACAGAACCTCCAATTGTAACGCCACCTAGTGCAATATGTGTGAGTTTTGATAGGCAAACATCACAGATGAAAATATCTTGGCCATCTACAGTGGTGCCTTCTTTGTTTTTTAAATATTTCTTATTACGCAGAACTAATCCAGATGGTTCAACACAAATTTTAGATACTATTTGGAATAACAATGCAGGACAACATTTGGATGCCAATGTGATTAACCCACGACAGAATAACTATTGTTATGAATTGATTGGTTACAATATTTGCGACATTGCGGTATTTGCTAAACAGATTTTTTGCACTACCAGGGAATTAAACAATCCAATTAATGGAGTGCCTTTATTTACTGCAACGGTTCAAAATGATAAATATGTAGAAGTAAGATGGCAAATGAGCAATGAACCTGATTTTAAAGAGTTTGAAGTTTATAAATACCCAAGAGGTAGTTCGGCGGGAAAAATACCCGTACTTACCACAACTGATACATTCTTTAGAGATTCAGTTTTGGATGTTGATGCTGAAAGTTTTTGTTATCAAGTTTTAGTAGCAGACCAATGCGGACATATCAGTTCACTTTCTAATGAAGGTTGTAATGTAGTTTTAGAAGGATCAACAATTGGAGCTCCAAATTATGCATTCCCAATTTGGTGGAATAATTATCAAGGTTGGAATGACGGTGTAAAAGATTGGTTTATAGAAAGAAAGGATGATATTCATCCATTTAGTCTAATACAAGCTAATTGGACCAATTTGAGTTTGATTGACAATAATTTAGATTATGATTGGGGAGGTTATTGGTATCGTGTCACTGCGAAAAGAAATTCCTTTACTGATGTAACCCAAAGTTTAAGTGAAAGCAATTGGATTTATTTATATCAATCACCAGAAGTTTGGGTTCCAACCGGAATTTCACGTAATAACGATGGTTTGAATGATTCTTGGGGTACAGTTCCAGTGTTTGTAAGAGAGTATAAAATGATTGTATATGATCGGTGGGGTAAAATTATTTGGGAATCAAACAATAAAAAATCTCAATGGTTACCTAAAATAAACGACAATGAATTGCCTGATGGTGTTTATGCGTGGAAAGTTGATTTTTGGGGATGGGACGATAAACACTATTCAAAAACAGGTACTGTAACTGTTTTACATTAGTATGATTGCCAAAACTAAGAATGGATTTGCACCTAAAAATTGTGTCCATTGTGGAAAGCCATTTGAATGGAGAAAAAAATGGATGAAAGATTGGGAGAATGTGAAGTATTGCAGTACAAAATGCAGTAAAGAACTCAAATCAAAGAGAAAATAATTTAATCTTCAATTCGTTCTTCCACCAAGGTATTCTACAATTTCTTTTATGATGTCTAAATTGTAGCCTTTGTTTTCAAGGTATTTAATTTGTTCTATTGCTTTATTTTCAAATTCTTTGGCTTTTGCAATAATCATTTGGTCTAATTGAAGGTTTTTCCAGTTCGCCTGAACCATTTCAATTCTTGCTGGATTGGGTGTGTTGAACCACTGTTTTGTGTCGCGACTTAATTCAGTAGATTTAATATATAGCCATGTTTTTTTCCCTTCAGCGATATCTCCACCACTTGTTTTTCCTGTGTTAGTAGAATCTCCAAAAGCATCCAAATAATCATCCATCATCTGAAATTGTAATCCAATATCGATAGCTAGGTCATAAAAGTGCTCACTATCCGATTCGGAAATTCCTGTTGATAATGCACCCATTTTTAATGCGCAACCTAATAAAACAGCAGTTTTATTCCGAATCATTCTTAGGTAATCATTCTCTGAAACTTGCTCATTTGAAGCAAACTCCATGTCTTCTTGTTGGCCTTCACAAATCAAAGTTGCCGTTTCACTGAATAATTCAATGATTCGATCTTTGTTTGGACCTTGATATCGCATGAGATATTGATAAGCTTTGATTAACAAATTGTCGCCACTTAATATCGCAGTTGGTTCATCCCATTTTTTATGAACAGTGGGTTTGCTTCTTCTTAAATCTGCGGCATCCATGATATCGTCATGAACCAAACTGAAATTGTGAAATATTTCAATTGCATGAGCTAAGTTTAATGCATGATCAAAGTTCGTTAAATCAGATCCAGGATTTTGTTTCTTATTAGCGATATGGAAACCAGCAAGAACCAAAATGGGTCTAATTCTTTTACCTCCCAAACTCATGATGTAATTCATTGATTCATAAAGGCTTTTCGGGCTTCCTTTAAAGGTTTCAGATTCAAGGAATGACGTATAGAGTTTGAAAAAATGCTGCAATTGCATGATAAATAAAGGATTAATTAGTTAAAAAGTTCAGTTTTCAATCAAATAAAAGTCAATGATACGTTTAACAGCGTCTGTTTGTTTCACTTTAACCCAAACGCGATCGCCCAAATGGAAACTCTTTCTAGTTCTTATTCCCATGAGTTTCTTTTCAGATTCGATAAATTGAAATTTATCACTCTTGATATCAGAAACACGAATTAAACCTTCACCATGATATTTGATTACCGTTGCATAAATACCCCATTCTGTTACACCAGTAATTACAGCTTCAAGAATTTCACCTTTATGCTGTTCCATTAACCTTGCCATCATATGTTTGGAACTTGCGCGTTCCGCTTCAACAGCCTTTTGTTCCATATTGGAACTGTGTTTCGCGATGGCATCAATTTGTGCGTGTGGCATGGTATGATTGCCTTCTGTTAAAATATGCTGTAACAATCGATGTGCTAATAAATCTGGGTATCTACGAATGGGCGATGTAAAATGGGTGTAATAATGAAACGCCAAACCAAAATGTGAAGTTTTATCACTAGTGTAAATCGCTTTTGCCATAGTTCTGATAGCCATCTGCTGAAGTATTTCCAAACTCGGATCGCCTTCAATTTTCGCCATTAAATCATTGAAAGATTTACGCATCACATTTTCATTCTCAATTTGAATTGGATATCCCATCAAATCGCAAAATTTCGCAAATTCCATTAATCTGTCAGGAGCAGGTGCGTCATGACTTCGATAAATAAATGGAATAGGGGGCTTTTCTTTTAATCGTACAAACTCTGCAACACTTTGATTGGCCATTAACATGTATGTCTCAATCAACTTATGTGCTTCAAATCTATCTCTAACAGTGGCCTCTATAGGATTACCTTGATTATCTAATTTAAATCTAATTTCCTTGGATTCAAATCGTAATGCCCCCCTTTGAAACCGAATCTTTTCGTAATGTTGAGCAATTTTATTTAACTCTTTCAGTTCAGCTTGTAAATCACCTTGACCAGAAATAATACGTTCTTGGGCCTCTTCATAGCTAAATCTTCTCTTGCTATGAATAATCCCTTTTCCAATCCATGTGTCTTTTATTTTGTAATCAGTATCTAAAGTGTAAACTACTGAAAACGACAAGCGGTCTACGTTTGGGTTTAATGAACAAAGACCATTAGAAAGTTTTTCTGGCAACATAGGAATAGTTCTATCTGCCAAATAAACGGAAGTTCCCCTTTTAATAGCTTCGTGGTCAAGTGCAGAATTTTCAATTACATAATGGGAAACATCAGCAATATGAACACCAATTTCTATATGACCATTTTCTAATTTTTGATAAGAAATGGCATCGTCAAAATCCTTAGCATCTGCGGGGTCAATGGTTATACAAAGTATGTTTCGGAAGTCTCTGCGTAAATTGATTTCTGTATTGGTGAATTGATCGGAGAAAGCTGCTGCTTCGTTTTCTGCTTCTTCTGGAAAACTCAATTCAAATCCGAATTCAGAAGCAATGGAATGCATTTCTGTTTCTGTTTCACCCGGAGGACCTAAAACTTGTACTAGTTTACCAACTGGATTCTTTTTCCCCTTTGGCCAATCAATTAATTCAATAACTGCTTTGAATCCATCAAATTCTTCATCTACGGAATGGTTTAATTTTATGTCAACCGGAAAATCTCGAGATGGAATGAAAAAACTGTGATTTCTAAAGACATCCAAATGACCAACCAATCTTCTTGGTTTTCTTTGCTTCAATCGCAAGTCAACAACATGGTTTTTGGTTCTGCTTTTTTTAATAATTACTTCAACTTCATCTAAGGGTAATAATCCGCGTTGTAAACTTTCAGGGATATAGGCAAAGATATCTGCTTCGTCGTTTTTAAATACAAAATCACCCCTTCTGGTTAAATCCACAATACCTTCAATAGTTTCTGTTGGTTTTGCGATTGAAAAATTACCTTTTGATGGCTGATCAACCATTCCTTTATTATAAAGTACCAAAAGGATTTTGTAAACTTGTTCTTTATTTAATTTGGCATCACGGGGAATTCTTGAATGCAATCTTTGGGCATTTAATGTGCCTTTAACATTGTCCTCTAAAATTGCATAAACAATTCTTTCCGCAAAACTTAATTTATTCGATTGTACCAATGGGATGAAATTTCATTTCAAAGTTAACCTTCAAAACTTGCTCCAACAACGCAAAAAAGATTAATTCTCTTTTTTGGCATCCATTACTTCATAGTAATCTAATTCTTTGTGAAATGATTCTTCAACTTGATACGTTCCCCACCAGCCTAAAATCAAGCAAACTGCTCCAATAATTATAGCTGCAAATGAATAGGGTTTATCGTTCCAAATTCCAGAATGGTGCTGGAAATATTGGGCGATAATTTCAAATCCTCCGGTAATTAATAATACACCACCTCTAACAAAATTAGGCACCGTGGCGGCAACGGTAGATCTAATATTTGTTCCAAATTGCTCTGAAGCATTAGTAACAAATACTGCCCAATAACCAGTAACAGTTCCCAATAGCACAGCTACAATTTTATAGTAGTTTTGACCGAATACAAATCCATTGTCTTCATTGGTTGGCACAGGTCCAAATAAAAACAACCAAGTGAAAATCAAAATGCCAGCAAGATTAAAATAAATAGCTTTCTTTCTGCTTTGCAATACTTGACTCATTAATCCTGAAATAATATCACCGATACTCAAACCTACATAACTCCACATCACCATTTCTGGGGTTGAAATATTAACCAGTTGTTTGTTCTGTATTGAATTACCCGTTGTTAAATGATATATTTCAGGGAAGAATTTATGAGCCAAAGCAATAAGAATTCCAATTACAAACCATACAGGTAAACCAATTGTGATACAAGCGATGTATTTGGTTCTGTTTTTTTTGTTGAACAACCAAAGGAATTTACCTTTCTGAATATCTTTTTTGTCTTTAACTTCTTCAAACAAACCACTTTCAAAGGTAGAAGCGCGCAAAGCCAATAACAGTAAACCCATAATTCCCCCAACAATGTATGCCGTTTGCCAGTTTTCAACAGGTTTGTCTATAAGTGAAGAAATCCATGAAGAGATTAAATCTCCATTTTCATTGATTGTGAAAGCGAAAACTGCACCCAATGCGCCAAAAGTTACGATAACCATAGTGCCAATCCCCCTTTTTTGGGTAGGCATTAATTCGCTAACCAGTGTAATTGCCGCACCTAATTCACCTGCCAATCCAATTCCAGCCATTAATCGCCAAAATTTATAGGCTTCCACAGTGGTAACAAATGCATTGGCAATATTTGCCAAGCTATACAGTAGAATACTACCAAAAAGAACACTTACTCTGCCTTTTACATCACCCCAAATTCCCCAAAGGATTCCACCAATCATCATACCTGCCATTTGCCATCTAAAAAGCACGGTTTCGTATTTTTCAACTGAAATACCTAGGCTAGACAAGCTGTCTTTTTTAATGATATTAAATAATATAAGATCATAAATATCAACGAAATAGCCCATTGATGCTACAATAAGCAGTAATATGATGTTTTTATTGTCTTTGTTGCTGATTTTCATACCAAAGCTGCCAATTTAGTACAAATTTGCTCTAAATAGTTACGATCTACCTCGTCAAAACAAGAAAAATCCTTGCTGTCAACATCTAGAACTCCTAAAACCTCCTTACTATTGTTGAATATTGGCACCACAATTTCACTATTACTTTGGCTACTGCATGCAATATGCCCTGGGAATTCATGCACATTTGGCACTATCGTAGTTTGGCGATGTAACCAAGTATGCCCGCAAACTCCTTTTCCAATTTGAATGGTAGTACAAGCTGGATCGCCCTGAAAAACATCCAGCTCTAACATGTTGTTTTTTACTTTGTATATACCTACCCACCACCAATTGTGCACTTGTTTAAGGAGCGACATTGTGTTTCCCAAATTGGCATTTCTACCAACTTTAGCATCAATCAGTTCGTTTAAACATTGTAAAATGTACTCATATTTTTCTACCTTGGTTAGGCTTGCAAAGGAGATTTCTCTAACATTTTCCATTATTTATGATTGTTTGATGCGAATTTAATGCGGTTCACTAACAATTAATTGTTGAATTGAAATTTCATGCGTAGTTTGCCAGTTTATTTGACGAAAGAGGGTAGATGGAGGTAACCAATTCAAAACCGTTTGAGGTAGTTTTTACCTTTGTAAAGCATCCATATTTTGGGATGTTGGTTGAAGCAAATGCTGTACAGCTGCTGGCGAATGGAAAGCCTTCGCTTACATATCAGCGAATTAGAGAGAAAACCTGTGATTATTATGGTTTAAATGATGCTCAGAAAAAGGCTGTAGAATTAATTGAAACATTTGAAGCTGAAAAGATTATTAAGCGATTTGCTAAGACAACCAAAGCAATAAAGCCTGCTGAATTCTTTTTAAAGCATTTCAATAAGGAAGTGGAACCCCTAATTCGGGAATTTATTGAAAAGCAATTGCATCAAATATTGTGGATTATTAGAGATTTTCCATTGTATTGGTCTGGGATAGCAAAAGAAGCTATGGATCATCCTGTGAAATTTGTAAATGAACCAGCTTCTGTGTTGTTTCATTTTCGCAGAGATGAAACTGGTACAAATTATTTTATATCCGTAAAACAAGGTGGTGAGAAGGTTCAATTTTATCAAAATGAATCTGAAGTTCTTACCAATCAACCGGCATGGTTATTAACACCTTCGCATTTGGTGTTTTTTAATTCATTTGTTGATGGTAAAAAAATCAAGCCTTTCTTAAATAAGAAGTTTATTCATATTGACCCACATCAAGAGGCATCTTACATGGAAAAGTTTGTTAAACCTTTGCTTGAAAATAATGATGTTTATGCAGTTGGGTTTGATATTGTAACGGAGCAATTTGATGCACAACCAATTTTATCGTTAAATAGCGATTGGTCTACGCCTGGTTTGGTTTTGTATATGAGATATGGTTCCTGGTCATTCCCGTATCATGTAAATAAAAAAGTTAATGTAAGATTAGAAAATACCGCAGAAGGTTTTATTTTTCATCGCATCAGACGTAGTTACGGCTTTGAAAAGGCAAAAGTAAAATTCTTAAATGAATTGGGTTTAAAACAATCTGCAGGTAGTTTGTTCTCGAATGAAGAACACACCCATTCCTATGATTTAGTAGCTTGGATCAATGAGAATAAGGAGATTTTGGAAAGAAATGGATTTGAAATTGCTCAGGAAAACTCGCAAACCAAATTTTATTTAGGTCCGATTAATTTGCAAGTAGTTGTAAATAATGGCATCGATTGGTTTGATGTGAAAGCCATTGTTAAATTAAATGGATTCGAAATTCCATTTATTAAGTTAAGAAAGCACATTATCGATAGAAGAAGAGAATATCTTCTTCCCAATGGTGAAATTGTTATATTGCCCCAAGAATGGTTTGATAGATTTCAACAAATAGTAAATTTATCGGAAATTCACGATGATTCATTTAGGGTCCGAAACATTCATGTTTCTTTGTTGGCTGATTTGGATGAGTATTTGGAAAATGCTCCACAAATTGAGAATTGGGCTCAAGCTTTGGAGTCTCCAAATATTCCAGATTACGAATTGCCTGTTGGATTTAAAGCAACGATGAGAGACTACCAATTGGAAGGTTACCGTTGGATCCGATATATGCATGAAAAGAGATTTGGTGCATTATTAGCAGATGATATGGGTCTAGGTAAAACGGTTCAAACTTTGGCGGTGGTAGCACAAATTTCTCAAGATGAAATATTTAAAAAAGGTATTGAAAAACAATTAAATATAGCAGCTACTTCAAGTGGGAGTTTAAGTGTTGTAGGGCCAAGTAATTCTGTAGAATCTACTGAGATTTCTCTTGAAATTACCTCGAATTTAAAAGCAAAATCAAATTCTGATGTACAGCATTTGCCAGCTTTCGTTGCAGAAAACCTACTTCTGAAAACTTTAATTATTGCTCCAAAATCGCTCCTTTATAATTGGCAATCAGAAGCGCAAAAATTTCATCCCGGTTTAAACACAATACTATACACGGGTTTCAATAGAAAGTTGTTACAATCGCAATTTCCATCTGCCGATATGATTATCATGAGTTATGGTACCATGAGAAATGATATCGATTTTCTTAAACAATTGCGCTTTCAAATGGTAGTCTTAGATGAAAGTCAAGCGATTAAAAATCCTTCATCACAAACATCAAGGGCATTATTACAACTCCAATCCAATCAACGCATTGCGCTAACTGGAACACCAATCGAAAATACTTTGCTGGATATTTGGAGTCAAATGAACTTTTTGAATCCTGGATTATTGGGTTCTTACACTTATTTTGAAAAGAATTTTATAAGACCCATTGAACGTGGAGCCAATGCCCAGAAAGCAGAAAATTTAAGAACCCTCATTGATCCTTTTGTATTAAGAAGAACCAAGAAACAGGTAATTAAAGAGTTGCCACCTAAAATTGAGAAGGTTCACTTCTGTGAAATGAGCCAAGAACAAGCCGAATTATACGAATCCGTAAAAAATCAGTATAGAAATGAGATATTACAACATGTAAATGATGTGGGAATTTCACGTTCTAGATTAAAGATTTTTAATGGTTTGATGCACCTTAGACAGATTGCACTTAACCCATCGCTAAAAAACGATGAATTTACTGGAAATAGCGGAAAAGATGATGAAATAATGCGAATGCTGTTGAGAGCAATTGAAAATAAGCACAAAGTTTTGTTGTTTTCACAGTTTGTGGGTTATTTAAAGATATTCGAAGACGTATTGATCGAAAACCAGATAAGTTATTGCTATTTAGATGGTTCTATGGATGAGAAGGAACGCCAACAGCAAATCAATTTGTTTCAAAATGAATCAGAAAAGCAGGTGTTTTTGTTGAGTCTTAGGGCTGGAAATAGTGGTTTAAATTTAACTGCCGCGGATTATGTGTTCTTAGCGGATCCATGGTGGAATCCTTTTACCATGAAACAAGCCGAGGATAGAGCTCACCGAATTGGGCAGGATAAACCTGTATTCTCATATAAATTCATCACTAAGAATACAATTGAAGAAAAAATTTTGGCACTACAAGCTAAAAAAGCTGCATTGGCCGAAAGCATAATTCCCGATGAAGATTCAATTTTGGCTTCGCTAAATATTGAAGAATTAGAAGACCTTTTGAATTGATAATCATTATGATTTTGGTTCCTGAAGAATGGTTAAAGGCAGTGTCTCCTTTTATTTCTACAGAAGAAATTAATGTCATCTGGGATAATTCAATGTTAGAACGCTCCCGATCAACTGTTTATCCAGCAATAGAATCGGTTTTTAAAGCATTCCATTGCACATTGCCACACCAAGTGAAATGCGTAATTGTAGGACAAGATCCTTACCATGGCCCCAATCAAGCCATGGGATTGTCGTTTTCGGTGCCTGTAGGTATGAAACAACCACCTTCTTTGAGAAATATGATGGTTGAATTATACCAAAACTTTAAAAATATAGATTTAGCTGCGGAGGTTATTTCCGCCACTGACTTAACAAATTGGACGGTTGAAGGTGTATTTTTGTTGAATCGTATTTTAACGGTAGAACAAGGCTTACCATTATCTCATGCGAAAATAGGATGGCAAAAATTTACAGAAGCGGTAATTGAATCACTTAACCTATTGCCGCAACCCATTGTGTATATTCTAATGGGAAAACCCGCTCAAGAATTGAGTCAGTTAATTAAAAATCCGAATCATTTGGTGTTAAAAACAGTACATCCAAGTCCGCTTTCTGCATACCAGGGATATTTTGGTTGCGAAATGTATCTGAAAGCAAATGAGTTTTTAGAAAACAAAGGGATTAAACCTATCAATTGGTTATCAATTTCCACCAATAAAAATTTGTTGTAAGTGTTTGTTTTTGAAAGTCTTATGTGTATTTAAGTAAACCAAATTATACAGTTTTTTTACTGTGTATAGATTCTAAATTCACCAACTAAATAAATGATAAATTTGAATTGTGGAATATCCAATTTATCTATCTCAAGCAACCATTATACAAGGTCAAATTGAAGTCCTCCAAAGCATCGATTTACGCGTAGCTGAAGGTGAATTTGCATATTTGATTGGACGTACAGGCGCAGGTAAATCATCCTTGCTTAAAACGTTGTATGGCGAGCTTCCATTGGAATTTGGCGATGCAATGATTGCAGGATACCAATTGAAAGGATTGTCGAAAA
Source organism: Sphingobacteriia bacterium (assembly GCA_021151535.1). GTDB lineage: Bacteria > Bacteroidota > Bacteroidia > NS11-12g > UBA955 > JAGKXC01. The sequence goes on from JAGKXC010000024.1 coordinate 39,345, forward strand.
AAGACATTCCATTTCTAAGAAGGAAATTGGGTATAATTTTCCAAGATTTTCAACTTTTAACGGATAGAAATGTTTTGGAAAATTTATACTTTGTGATGAAAGCAACTGGTTGGAAAAACAAGCATGACATGAAAGATCGCGCCTATGCAGTACTCCAAAAAGTTGGACTTGAAACCAAAGATTACAAGATTCCTGCAGAATTAAGTGGAGGTGAACAACAAAGATTGGTAATAGCTAGGGCACTTATCAATAATCCCAAAGTTATCTTAGCGGATGAACCTACAGGAAACTTGGATCCCACTGTTTCAGATGAAATTATGACGTTATTAAAGTCTATCGCCAACGAGGGAACAACCATTTTAATGGCTACTCACGATTATAGAATCATCCAAAAATTTGGCGGAAGTATCTATCAGTTGCATCAAAGAAGTTTAAAGCAAATTGATAATATTCAAGATTTTATCCAATCAATTACTGAAATCTGATACGTATCTAAAAGTTTTTGTTTGGTGGCAATCACTGTTTGTTTGCTAGCTTCTGTATATTTCTGGCGATAAGTTAAATTAGCCCGGTTTAAATTCAATTGCTGTTGTTGGAAATCAGATATCACAATTGATTTCATACCAGTGGTTGGATTTGGCAAACTGAATTCAATCGAAATATTACGATAAATCCAATTTTTACAATCGATTTTGGTGGTTGCATACAATTCGTTTTGATATTTGGTTAGCCAATTATATTCACTGTAATTGTAGATCCTGCTGGCTTCGGTTGAAACAAATGTAATGCCTTGGTTGTAAGGGAAATTAGAATATTGTGAAAGAATTAAATCTGAAAGTAATGAATCTTTATCCCATGTCTGTATCAAATTTTTATTCTTGAAG
>JAGKXC010000025.1 GCA_021151535.1 Sphingobacteriia bacterium
TTATATGAGTATTATTTTTATCCTAGAAAAGCATAAAAAAAAATCACAAAAAAATATAATTGAAATTAACACAAGATCTATTTACCATTTAAATCGTAGTATACCATATCCATCTTTAGAAATTCTACAATATTTACACGAAGTTCAGTCTCCTTGTATAATTTCAAGTGACTCACACCATCCATCAGAATTAAATCTTGGTTTTTTAGAATGTAGAAATCTAATTATCAAAAATGGTTTGAAATTAAACTTTGTGAATCATGAAATAGAATCTTTTTTAAACACAAATTCTAAAATAGAGTTTAAAAATGCAGGAAATACTGAAAAGATATTCCCTGCATTTTTTTAAACAAAACATTTACTGCATTTTCCACTTCACGGAAATCATCACGTTTCTGCCACTAGCACTCATTCCAGAAGCAAAATAACGGTAATTCAAATCCAACAAATTCTCAACCGACAATTGAATACCAAATCCTTTAGGCAACTGATAACCAAAACGCATATTGTAAATCATCCATGATGGATTATAACCATCCGCCTTTCCATCGCCATTGTTATCTGCCAATCCCAAAGGTTGTTTGTCTTGGTTGTCTTCACCTGAACTGCTGTAACTACTTGCTTTTTTCTCACCATTAAATACAGATTGAACCTCAGCATACCACAATTTTTCCGTCCATCGCAACGAAACATTGCCATAAGTAGGAGGAATATGATCCAATGGCTGAGATTTCGCCATCCCAGTTGCAGCGGCAATCGAATCTGGCAACAAATAACTTCCTTGCGTAAAATTCAGCGACCCACTCAACCAAAGCTTCTTGTACAACTTGGCTTTCACGTTCACATAGCTTCCCGAAATCGTACCCATCGCCATATTTTTTAGCTGATAAACCGGCGTTAATTTCCCATCAAATTCAATGGAATCCTCGCCATTCAAGTTAGATTTTTGATCCAACAACAAATTCTTGATTTGCGATTGATAAACACCCAATTCCACATGGTATTTATTCGATTTTCCGTAGGTAATTCCCAAATCAAAAGTAGTGCTTCTTTCTGCCTTTAATTCGGGCGATGGCACCAAGAGTTTTAATCCCGGTTTTGAGTCAAATACTTTGGTCATATCATCCACATTCGGATTCCTGAAAGCCTGATTCACACTAGCTTTGGCTAATATATTCTTGCCAATTTTCTGGGTTAAACCCAAATCAAAACTAGGCGTAAAATTTGAAAAAGTAATTTCACTATACGGCAATTTCCAAGGATTGGTTTTGCTGTAGTTTGCCACCAATGAATATTGTGTTAATCTTACCCCCGCTTGTATGTTGGTTCCGGTTTTTTCCAAAGAATAAATAACTTGACCAAAGGCAGAAATCATGGATGTCTTTGCACCTGAATCTGCATATCTAGCTTTGGTAATTGATTCCGCACCCGTTTTAATGTTCTTATTAATTCCTGAAGAATAAACATCATTCCAAACGCCTTCCAATCCCGAATTAATCTGCAATTTTTTAGAAATTTGATCATGTCGATCAAAATTCACCGTGTACATGTTTACAGAATCAAACTGTGTGCGTTGGGTGCTGCTTCCAAAACTTCGGGTTACTCTACCTACTTGGGTTTGCTGTCTGCCAATAGTTAAACGATTTTGATGATTTTTCTCGCCAAACAATAACTGGTAAGTAAGATATTGTCGGTTCTGAGGTGAATAATTCCAAACGGCAAAACTGGGTTTCAACACGCCAACTGTTATACTATTTTCCGTAAGGCGATCATATCTAGGAATTAGACCAGATTGGCTGCTTTGAAAATTAAGCATGTGCGTAAACTTCCCTGTTTTAGCACTCAGCTTCACCATGTAATCTTGTTGTTTGTAACCCGTACCTACTTGCAAGGTTGGATCATTATTTTTCATTATCGAATCCACATCATTTACCCGCTTCACATACCAACTCCGGTACCCAAATGTGTCAATATCCGAATAATTCTTACCCTGACCCATTCTCAAATCACCAAAATTGGATTGCGTAAATGAAAGAATCGCCCCAAATTTTTCTGATTGCAATTTCAATCCCGCATGCCCTATTACAGTTCCAGAAGCAGTTTGATAACGAATCGTAGCATCAGGAAGAATCATTTTCTTCCCAAAAGTTACTTCTTTGGTTTTAAAATAAAGAACACCCCCCAAGGCATCAGATCCATACAAGGTTGAACCCGAGCCAAAATTCACTTCCATCCTATCCAAAATAAATGGGTCTATGGTAATAATATCCTGCAAGTGGCCAGCACGATAAGTAGCATTATTCATTCGCACTCCATCCACCACCATCAAAACACGAGACGCTTCAAAACCCCTAAGTACAGGCGAACTTCCTCCCATTTGGGATTTCTGAACAAACACTTGACCTGTATTAATCAATGCATCGCCCAAAGTAGCGGGTTGTAATTGCGCCAATCTTTTTTCGCCAATAACTTCAATTTGCCTGGGCGATAATTTTCTGATTTGTTCAAAACGCTGTGCAGAAACCAAAATTTCATCGAGCGGTTCAATTTCCAAAGAATCTACCATCTTTTCAGAGGCAGTTGTTGTTGTATTTTGCGCTATCGCCATGCCATTCCAGCACAGCAGAAAGCCTATTAATATTTGTTTTTTCATGATGATTTTAACGAGGTAAGTGTGTACCTCAACACCCAGATAAACATGTGCTCAAACTCCACAAACGAAGCCCGAAGACAAACACGAAACAAAAATTTTTACGCGCTACCAAATAATTCCATTCGATACAGATTGGATAAGCAATGCGCGCAAACTAAGTTCGCCCCATCTCACAAAGTTCGATGGTGAAATAACAATTTAAATTTGGGTGAATCTTTCCGGAGGCGGAATATTCTTTTGTAAAATCACTGTTGGCAATATTCTATTCCATGCCATATTTATCGCCACCCACCGCATAGCAGGTTTCTTTGAAAGATTACTGGAAACAAATTCCCAATCAATTGAACTGGTATATTTCAAAAACTTCCCTGTCCCTTTTCCATTCTCGTCTTTGGAATTTTGAATTTTTTCTAAAGATTTTTCTAAAGTGTCATTTATCGCAATCAATAAATACCCATCACCCTGTTTTCTCGCTGAGATTACGTCGTACTTATTATAATTTACATAAATTTCATCGCCAGCGGATACGCTAGGATAATCTTTAGCAGGCACATACAACTTCTCCCATTTCTCTTCTTCTTCCACTTCAAATTCCATAATGATATCAGCAATTTCTTGTCGCTGCTGAGAAACAGCAACCACGCTCATTACTTGAAATAAGGGCAAACTAACCAACAAGATTACACATGTGAATATTTGCAAAAATTGCCGCATGAATAAATTGTATGGTCAAATATATAACAATTCTTCTGATGAATGCATCGAAACAACAATGGAAATACCAAATAAATTGATGATTTTTGCAGTAACAATTCGTTATGAACAAAGCGGTTTATGTAGTGGATATAGCCAGAACGGCTGTGGGAAAATTCGGCGGCACTTTTGCCGGTGTTCGGCCTGATGATTTGGCTGCAACGGTAATCAAATCATTGCTAGAGAGAAACCCACAAATACCTGTAGACCAGATCGATGAGGTTATTTTAGGCGCCGCGAACCAAGCGGGAGAAGACAACCGAAATGTAGCGAGAATGGCTTCGTTATTAGCAGGTTTACCCGTTGAAATCCCTGGTTATACCGTTAACAGACTTTGTGCATCAGGCTTACAAAGCATGATGAACGGCGCTATGGCCATCGCCAGTGGAATGGCCGATATTATTATTGCAGGTGGAACAGAAAGTATGACGCGTGCACCATTTGTAATGGCTAAGGCCAACAATGCTTGGGAAAGAAACGTTGAGATTTTCGACACAACCATTGGATGGCGTTTCACCAACAAACAATTGGCTAAAATGTATCATCCTTACTCCATGGGTGAAACTGCTGAAAACGTAGCAGAGAAATTTGGAATTAGCAGAGAAGCACAAGACTTATTTTCTTACGAAACCCAATTAAAATGGAAAGAAGCACAGGCCAAGGGATTGTTCAACGATGAAATTATCCCAGTAATCATACCACAGAAAAAGGGTGATGATATCATTTTTCAAGTGGATGAACACCCAAGATTAAGTACGGTAGAAGTACTAAGTTCATTAAAACCAGCATTCAGAGACGGGGGCAGTGTTACCGCAGGAAATTCTTCTGGCATCAATGACGGTGCTGCTGCTTGCATTTTGGTGAGTGAAGAAAAATTAAAAGAGTTGGGATTAACCCCGATGGCAAGAATTGCCGGCATTGGTGCGGCGGGCGTAGACCCAGCTATCATGGGCATCGGCCCAGTTCCTGCTACCCGCAAAGCGTTGAAAAATGCTGGATTGAGCGTGAGCGACTTACACGTGGCCGAATTAAATGAAGCTTTCGCCGCCCAAGTTTTAGCCAGTATGAACGAATTAGGAATCTCCCGTGATATAGTAAATCCACAAGGAGGAAGCATTGCCATAGGTCACCCACTCGGCGCTTCAGGCACACGAATTTCCGCCACTTTGTTACACAACATGAACCGCAATAAAAACTTAAACTATGGTTTAGCCACCATGTGTATTGGTGTTGGTCAGGGTTGTGCAATCGTTTTCGAAAACTGCTAATCCTTAAAGAAATTCATGCGTTGGAAAATCACACTGGCCTACGATGGCTCAAACTATGGTGGCTGGCAACGACAAAACAACGCATTAACGGTTCAAGAAGTTTTAGAAGGCTGCCTTAGCAAAGTATGCCGTCAGCCCATATACTTAGCGGGTTGCGGAAGAACTGATGCCGGCGTTCATGCCTCGTATTATGTGGCCCATTTCGACACACCTTCAGAGGAATTGGTTGCCAATAACAAAGATTCTTTGAGCCACGATCAAGTAATTTTTCGAATCAACAAGCTGCTTCCACCCGATATTTCCGTATTTCAAATTGAAAGTGTAGAAGATACTTTCCATTCCCGATTTTCGGCCAGAAAACGCATGTACCAATATCATATCCGCTATAAAAAATCTGCTTTTCACCCTAAATATGCTTGGTGGTATCAACCTCACTTAGACGTTGAAGCAATGAACAAAGCCTCTCAATTGCTGCTGGGCGATAAGAACTTTGCCGCCTTCTGTAAAGGTGAAATCCCTCGAAACAACCCCAATTGCATTGTGTATTTAGCCCAATGGGAAAAGACCAACGAAGAAATCATCTTTACTATTCAAGCCAGCCGTTTCCTAAGAAACATGGTTCGATCATTGGTAAAAGCGTTGGTTGAAGTAGGCACACACAAAATCACGGTAGAAGAATTTAAAGCCATTTTCGATTCTGGCGTAGGCCGAAACGAAATTGGGCGGTCTGTGCCGCCCAATGGTTTATTTCTCTGTGATGTTCAATATTAAATCTTATTTACTTCATGAAACGGCCAATCACATCAAGCCGTTCCACACGCACTGTCTTATTCTGGGAATCTGCGCAAGAATCGCTCCATCTGCTTCTCTGTAGCCATTCTCATATAGAAATTGTTGGCTTTCAACTTGCTGGCAGTTTTTGAGAAAATTTGCAACAATTCTTCATCCGATGAATACAATGCAACAGTAGTTTTTGTCAATTGCATGTAAATCACTTCGTTGTTACCCAAATCAAAATAAATATACATGTTATCGCCACTTCGCTTGTGCTCTAACAACATGGTTGCATTCACCACTTTGTTCACCGGTTTACCGTTAATTGAAGCAATGCTCACCACATCGTTGCAGAACATGCCACGCATTCTACCATCCCATCTAAAGGTTGCGTCACTTAATACAAACTTGTAGTTTGCCTCGTCCTTGCCTTTAAATTCGCCATCTTTCATTAAGTTTTCAACTGCTTGGCGATACGCTTTTTCATTTTCCATCATTTCACCCAATGCCTCACGGAAGAAATCATTATTTACCGAAACCGTTGCTCCTGAACTTTCCGCAATCATCGCTGCTACACGGTTAGTATATTCATCTGGCAACGGGAAGTTCAACATCATCGCCATATTGAATGTAAAGGCCGAATCTCCTGCAGCCAAATCCGCAGTACCGGCATTTTTGAATTGAATATTGGGCGATTCCAAACCAAAGTCCAAAGGACCTTCTGCGTGGATGCTGTGATCCTTTTCACAGAACTGAATGAAACTACCTTTCACTTCGCCATCGCGCAATCGCCCTGCATTACCAGCCATAAAGCTTTCAGTAGTATGATCGTAATACAGAATACCGGTATCATTGGTACAATCATCATCTGAATAACGACGCTTCCACGAATACATCAATGGATAAACGTGCGATGAATCATTGGCTACAAACAAACCAACATATTGCTTTTTGTTGTCTTTATCCCTAGGATCATTCATCGGAATCACCACATCTTTTGGATCTACTCGTCCATCAAATCGAATCCATGCCGAAGGCAAAATGTTTTTAAATGTATGCAGCGGCTTCACATATCCTGTGAATCGAATCAAAGGCTCAACACTTTCTATTTGCGCAAATCCTCGATACCCAATTTTGGTATCCAAAGTAAATCCTTGTTCTTCTTTAATTCTACCAACCCCTTCCATGTGCTTCTCCTTGTTAACAATCACGCTATCCAAGAAGAATTCCTGGCGATCACCTTTGAAGTTCACATACTGATAGAATCCACTTCCGCGAACTTTGTTCTTTCCAAAAATTTTCAATCTTACCTTATAGATTTCATGGAATTTATTATCTACATCAGCGATAATTTTCGCAGAATCCACAATATCGATATTCGCATTTTCACGAATTGTAAGTTTGCCATCTTTCAAGAACAAACGCGAATCTGCCAAATCTATGTACGGAATTTGTTGAACCTTTAGGGTATAATCTACCAAACTGTAATCAGCACGCTGACCTTGGAAACTTAGGCTATCTTGAAGCTTATTGGTTGAAACAAACATCGGTTCTATGCCACCCAAAGATGGACCCACTTTGGCTGTAATAATCTTCTTATCCATATCCCAGCGATAATCACTAAGGTTGGTTTCGAAATTATTATAAGCAAATTGCGTCATCGCACCCGGATCATTGGTTGCAAAAGTTCCTATGCGTTTTGAGAAATCCATGCTACCATTGATATTGGAAGTTTGGAAGGCAATTTTGGTAGAATCTGCCGCAAAAATGGTAAGATTAGCCACATTAGCCATGGCTTTTTGTGGGGCAAATACCATTTCTTTAGAAGTAAATCTTGCCAAATCCCAAGCCAAGGTACCATCGCCCTTCATATTTCCTGGCGATTGGGTAATGCTACCCGTAAAATCATGACCTTGCTTGAATACACTCAATGGAGTTGAGCCACTGGTAACCGTGTACTTATCCTCGTAAGGTTTCCAATTTAACATCGCGCCACGAGCGTGTACTTCAGGGTAACGAGTATTCTCTGGAACATCATAAGTTGTAAGTTCACCTTTGGCTTCATTGGGTAATAACAAGATGCGTTTGAATGTACTTTTACCAGATTGGTAACCGATGTTTCCATCCTCGCCATAAAAGCCCATCTCACTTAAGTTCATCACCATATCGCCCTGCCCTTTGCCTCTATACATCGGATATCCGCCAGCAGGAGTATGCTTGATGAAACCCAAAGAATAATCCTTTTGGATATAAACATAATGACGGAATTCTGGGAAAATACCGGCAGAAATGAAATTACCATCAAATCGCAAACCGGCAATGGTAAAGTTATCCAAACTATCAATGGTAAATGGATCCATTACAAATTTGAATTTGTCTCCTTCGTAAGCGCCATCGTGTATGTATTTTTTATCGTATAGAATTTCCGAACCTTTATCAGAAACGAAAATCGGATACTCCGGATAATCCTTTACACCAGACTTATTGTTGGGTTTATCAATAAACAGTGTACCGCTCGTGTTTCTAATAACTGATTTTATTTTTACCAAATTTCTACCTGTACTATCAGGGAAATACATTTGTAAAGAATCCACATTGCTAAATTGGATTTTAAATTGAGAATAATCGAAATTAAATTTCTTCCCAAAGAAATCGAATCTACCGGCTCTAACTTGTCCACCAAAACGCAAATTCCGATTCTTTAATACCGTCACTTTTTGATCAGTAGGTGCAACAATAACGTTCTGAGAATCTGAGAAAAAGAACTTACTCACACCCTCTAATTCCAATTCATAGGTTTTCAGATTTAGGGTTGCGTTGGGCTTTTTCCCGATTACAGAAGATAATCGAATCACATCGTAATCACGTGTTTTTTGATGTGCCTGTACATGACGCCAAAGTTTTGGCAGAATCGTAGCACTGTCTTTAGCCTGATCATAAATGATATAACCTTGATCATGTAATTCTATAAAAGGAGTTATTAAATACTCCTTCTGTGTTTTAATAAAATTGGCATAATCTGTTACAGAAAACTTGATTCTCTCTGAGGCTTTAAAATTGGCTCTTTGTTGTTTTTTCCTTTCTTGAATTTCTTTCATTTTGGCATCTGCCAACACTTTATCAGAAGGATTTTTACTTGTAAGCAATTGTTTAACCTCTTTCTGTAATCGCTCTGCCACAGGATCCGGAGGCATCCGATTGTAATAAGCGTAAATATTCTCCAATGGATGTGAAGCCAACATACCTTGCATACGCAAATACAACATATCTTTAAAGAACTCTTCAGATGAGAATTTGGCTTCCTGATCATTATTAACATTATCAAAATCCATAAATGGCTCTTTAATTTTCCAACGAATTTGCTGAACATCAAATGCCATTTTATGATAATCATCTCTGAATGGAACCCGCATCAAACCCAATTCCCCCCTATCGATAATTAACAAATCTTGATCAAAGTAAAAACTCACTTTCACATTGGGATGATAAATCACATTCCCAGAGTCTAAATAAACTGTGAATTCTGTATTCAATGAACCGGCCAACCCATCAACAATTTTAAAAGACGGGCTCCGCAAACTCACCATTTTTTTACCTTTCTGGAACACATCAATTGTAGAAGGGCTACCATCTGCGGTTGCCGTAGTTATGGATTTACCTTGCATAGCAAAACCACCCACAAAAAAAGATTCATCGCCCACAATTCCGCGAATATTCAAATCATTTCTAAATGATTTAAACTCTGGAAATCCGGATTTTTTTATGCGATTGGTATCAGAATCAATAATCAGTTTTTCTTTAAACTTACCTAATACCGGTTCTTTAAAAAACCTAGGATAGGTAAGCTTTACTGTATCCAACTGATAAGAATTTTGATCCAATGAAATTTGATATTTACCAAATTCCACATAGGCGGGTTCATCACCCAGAACCCTTTTAAAATCAGCTGTACCGAAATCACCCTTCCACATCTTTCGAGCAGGAATATAAACCCCAGATGTAGCTCGAATCTGCATTTGATCAAATTGCCCCTTACAGGTTAAGACAACTTTATGAAATCTAATCTCAATTTCATTGCGATATTCCATATCAAAATCCAATGTGTCTACCATATAGGTAGCTGAGGATGTTTGATGCAGAATTTTTTTTGAGAACAACATCGAAGTTGTTTGCAAAAAATCTAAGTATTCTTTGTTTTGGTTACCAATTAAGGATTTGGTGATTTTTTGCCACTGCACCAAAACTTTGTCGGGCATTTTATTTTCCAAAAACGCAGCAATGCTAGAAATGAACAATTCAAAATGCGGCTGAACGCTCATTTTCTCCAATAGCATCTGATTCGAGATATCTACAATAAATTTTTGTTGATTGGGAGAAAACTTACCCAACTCCCAATTCTCTTTAAAGATATCGAAGTTCCTGTTTAGTGTTTTATCACTTGATTTACGAATAAAACCTTCGAATTCTTTGATAAATTGAGCGGGTACAGGACTAAACTGACCACTTTGAGCCAAGATAGATCCAGACCATACAAAAACTAATAGAAATAGCAATAACCGCTTTAGCATGAAAATAAATTTAACTGAGTTAAAAACCCGGAATACAAATAACGAACCAATTGGTTACATTATTTGAAAAATTAGCGCATGGCCTTAACAATATCGATAAAGTCGCGAGCTTTTAAAGCCGCACCGCCAATCAAACCACCGTCGATATCCGGCTGCATAAAAATAGATGTTGCATTTTCAGGCTTTACACTTCCACCATAAAGGATAGAAGTTTCGTTGGCAATTTCATCATTGTATTGGGCAGAAACTATTTTTCTGATATACGCATGAATCTCTTGTGCTTGTTCGGGTGTTGCTGTTAAACCAGTACCTATAGCCCAAACGGGCTCATACGCGATAACCACATTTGCAAATTCCTTTCTATCCAATCCAAATAAACCTTGAGAAATCTGCTCTTCAATTACTCGGAAATATTGCTTACTTTCTCTTTGCTCCAAGGTTTCACCTACGCAAAAAATCACCTTTAATCCATGACGAACAACAGATTTAGCTTTGGCCGCTAGCAGGGCATTATTTTCACCGAAATACTGCCTTCTTTCGCTATGTCCTATAATTACATTGGTTACGCCTACCGCCTTCAACATTGAAACAGAAATTTCCCCGGTGAAAGCTCCTTGATCTTCATAATGTGCATTTTGTGCTCCAATTTCAATCTCAGTACCTTCAACCAAACGAGCAGCAGACGGTAATGCTAAAAATGTAGGAACGATTACCACTTTGCCATCACCGCGATATTCATCTCTAACCAATCCACGAATCTCTGTAATCAAAGCCTGACTTTCTTCCAAGCTTTTGTGCATCTTCCAGTTTCCTGCTACAATTTTCTGCCTCATATCTATAAATAATTAGCACAAAGCAACAACAGAAAAATCGCAACTACAATCTAAGATATCAACGTAATTTCAACCGGCATTCTTGACCCATTCTAATGCCAAATTCAATTGTTGCTCCCTAGTCATTTCACTGTTATCTAAAACTCGATAATCAGAAGTTAATGTTAAAGGAGAATGCGCCCTATTGGAATCAATTTCATCTCGGTGTTGTAAATTATACAATACCTCTTCTTCGCTGATATCTGTTCCCTTCGCCACAAGTTCATTCCAACGTCGTTTAGCCCTCACTTCCACCGAAGCCGTCATAAATATTTTCAACTCAGCCTGAGGAAAAACTACTGTTCCAACATCCCTACCATCCATCACCACTCCACCATCTTTACCAATTTCACGTTGCTGTTGAACCATTTTATCCCTTACCACACCCATCGCAGCTACTTCACTCACAATTTCCGCTACACGCATTTCTCTTATTTCTTCTTCAACAATTTGACCATTGAGTGTCACCATATTGATACCATCCCTTAATGTAAATCCCACATGTATATGTTTCATTGCCTCAGCCACAGCATCAGCATTAGCCAAATCCACCTCATCTTCTAGCATATACAACGCACAAGCTCGATACATCGCCCCAGTATCAATAACTACATATCCTAATTCCTTAGCCAACGACTTTGCCAATGTTCCTTTCCCACAGCTGCTGTATCCATCAATGGCGATAATAATTTTCTTCATGCTTAATAAATTGAAATCAAAAATACTAATAATACCCAAATCAAGTCGTTAACAAACGTCTATAAACGTATATTACCCTTCTTAACAAACCTTTGGGTATTCAAAATAATTGAAAAAGTGTTACTATTCACGGTTGGAAAATACGATGCACTAGAATAAGTTACATCGCAACGCAACACCCTAAACTTTACACCCCATCCAAATCCGGCGGTTCCCCTTGCCACATCATTGTACATCTCTTTCCTGCGTTGATGGTTATAGCCAAATAAAATGGAAAAATTCTGCCCCAACGCCATTTCGGTACCAATGGCTAAATGCCTAGCCAATTTATCGGCAAATTTTGCCTCAGTTGCAATTACATCATTGCCATTTAAATCTATTTTACCTGTAGAATTTTGATACTGATTGTATGTTAAATCCCATCGTTGCAAATTGTGCGCTGTAAAGTGAAATCGGAATGGCATGTGTTTGGGCTTTAAGCAAATGGAATACTCCAAATTTCCGCCCAAATTTTCACGACCAGCACCGCGATAACCTACCACTTGAAATCCCAAATTTTTGGCTACCACAGATTGCGTAATTGCCGAATCTTTGTTCACCCATGTAAGTCCATAATTCATGTAGACACCATTAGAAACATAAGGTCCTAAAACCGAATACGCCATCCCCAATTGTGCGCCAAAAAATATACGTTCTGCCAAGGGCTGGGCATAAATTACAGCAATATTCGATTCATTTGCAGATACAGTTCCCGTTGGATTTCCACCCTCATCATAAGCATCCATATCTCCATAATTTAAATATTGCGCAACCAATCCAATTACAGGTTTATTGCGTGAAATTACATCATCGCCATGACTTCCAAGCTGATATGCAATGGCCATATTGGCGGATTTTACTTGCGGCAAAATACTGCCTGTACTGAAGGCACTATTTAAATGATGGCCTGCACGCAACAATGCAGGATTAGAAGTAGCTTGAAGTAAATCGGGCGATGATTGAGAACTCATATATCCACCCCAGGCCAAAGCTCTGCTATGCATAGGCGTTTTTAGAATTGAAAAAGCACCATTGGCTCCAACTTGTGCCTTTAAATAAAAAGGCATCAAACCCATGACAACAATGGCTAGTTTCAAACGCATATGCAACAAATTTAACTGCGGGGATATGATAAGCACAAATTTTAAACGAAATTTGCGGCGAAATAATGCATTCCCGTTTGTTTAAAAATATCCAAGAAATCCCAAATCACAATGGATTGGTTATCACACAAGGTACCTTCGACGGTGTTCATTTGGGGCATATAACGGTACTGCAACAAGTGGTAAAAACCGCAAAAGCACTCAACAAAAAAAGCTTATTACTCACCTTTCATCCGCATCCAAGATTGATCATTAATCCCAATGATCAATCTTTGAGAACCTTGCAATCTATTGAAGAAAAAGCCAATGATGTATTTAATATTGGAATAGACTATATGTTGGTTTTGCCTTTCAATAAAGAAATCGCAGAAAAATCACCAGAAGAATTTGTAAAGGATATTCTTGTAGATGGCCTCAGAATACATACACTCATTGTTGGCTATGATCATAGATTTGGCAAACACAGAAGCGGCGGATTTGCAGATTTAAAACAACTCGGTGCCACTTATCATTTCCAAGTTCAGGAAATTGAAGCAAATATCATCGACCAAATTGCCGTTAGTAGTTCAAGAATCCGAAAAGCTCTATTAGACAATCGATTACAAGAAGCCAACCAACTACTTGGAAAGCCATACATACTTACTGGTATGGTTGAATCTGGTAAAAAACTGGGCAGAACTATTGGTTTCCCTACGGCAAATTTACAGTTAAACGATCCCTACAAACTAATTCCATCTCATGGCGTTTATGCTGGTTACACTTACATAAATGGAAAACAATATAAAATGGTTTGCAACATCGGCACCCAACCTACAGTTGAAGGCAACGATGTAAAAATTGAAGCCCATATTTTGGATTTTTCTGGCAACCTTTACAACCAAACAATTTCCTTGCACTTGGTACAATTTTTGCGCCCAGTGCAGCGTTTTAATTCTCTTGACGAACTCGTTAAACAAATACAAATCGATGTCCATCAAACCCAAGAATGCATTCATATCGCCTAAGATGATTATTCTAGGTGCAGCTGGTAGCTTGGGCAGATTCCAATTAGCACTACTATGTTCTATCTTCTTGATTGGTTCAATCAGCAATCCTGTTTTAGTGAGCGGGGTGAAAGGTTCAATTGTAGTAAAACCTAATTTTACAGCTTCACCGATTACACAGGGGCAATCGGAAATCGCCCGGAAACATTTTTCTATCGCCAAAAGACCTATAAAATTGAAACTTTATCATGGCCCACTGAAGTATTATTCATTTTCTCGAAAAACCGGCCCCATTGACACGTTGCCGTATTACGAGGAGGAGGAATACACCTTACCGGGTATGTTGCCAGAATATGATTTTTACGCCTATTGGGATACTTTGCATGTGGATGCTTATCGTTTTAATTTAAAAAATCTTACGGAGGAAGTACCTTTAATATTATTAGAGAGCGATTGCAATTTCACCATGCCCATTTTTGGTCGTACTAACTCCACTTATGGATGGCGACATGGTAGACCGCATACGGGAATTGATCTGCAATTAACTACTGGCGATTCTGTTTTTGCTGCATTTGATGGAGTGGTAAGAATGAGTCGTTATTACAATGGTTATGGTAATTGCGTTGTAGTAAGACATTACAACGGATTAGAAACATTATATGCACACCTGAGCAAGCTGTCTGTTAACAGCGGTACTTTAATTAATGCCGGTCAGTTGGTGGGCTTGGGAGGATCCACTGGTCATTCCACGGGACCGCATTTACATTTTGAAACTCGCTTTTTAGGGAGGCCATTAAACCCAGCATTAGTAATTGATTTTCAAAACCATACGATACAATCTGACACTTTATTTGTATCTCAATCTTCGTTTCAAATGCCTTATTCAAAAACTTCGGTTAAATCGCGATATAAGAAACGAAGGGGATATTATAAACGCAGCTATCGAAGATCAAGGTATCGCAGGCGATAGATTTACAACCTTGTAAATCTCTGCTACTACAACCACAGAAACGGAGATTCCCTTATTTTTGCATTTAACAGTGAGTATTTTAGCTGAAAATCTGGCCAAACAATATGGATCGCAATGGGCGGTTAACCATATTTCATTCGCAATTAAAACAGGCGAAATCGTAGGTTTTTTGGGTCCAAATGGAGCTGGAAAATCTACCACCATGAAAATGCTAACCGGATATATCCCTCCTACATCAGGGAATGCGCAAATTTGCGGCTTGGAAGTAACCGAAAACAGCATTGCCATTAAAGAAAAAATCGGTTATTTGCCTGAGCACAATCCCTTGTATTTGGACATGTACGTAAAAGAATACCTAGATTTTGCAGCAGGATTAAATGGGGTAAAAAACAGATCAAAAGCTGTACAGCAGGCCATTGACATTACGCGCTTAAATCCTGAAAAAGGGAAGAGAATTGGTCAACTTTCAAAAGGTTATAGGCAAAGAGTTGGATTAGCGCAGGCATTGATTCATGATCCGGCTGTATTAATTTTGGATGAACCCACCAGCGGATTAGACCCTATCCAGGTAATGGAAATGCGTAATGTTATTAAGGATTTGGGGCAAGAAAAAACGGTTTTGTTGAGCACACACATTATGCAAGAAGTAGAAGCTATGTGTTCTAGGGTATTGATAATCAACCAAGGAAACATTGTGGCCAACTCCGATATTCAAAGCTTGCAACAAACAACCCAATCATGGGTTAGTGTTTTGGTAGAGTTTGCAGAATCCAAGGAGCCAAAATGGATCAAAGATTTAGCTGAATTCCAATCGCTAACAAGCCTAGGAAACAACAAATATCGCGTACAAAGTAACTCAAAACATATTCGTGAACTACTTTCACAACAAGCGTCTCAACATGGATTTACTATCGTTGAAATGCAATTAGAGAAAAATTCATTGGAAGACGTATTTAAAACCCTAACCCATCATGTGGATCATATTTAAAAAAGAAATTCGAAGCTTTTTGGGGTCGCTCATCGGCTACATGGTAATGGGCGTTTTCTTAATAATTTCAGGATTATTCTTATGGATAATCAAAGAAAACAACGTGCTTGACTTGGGGGTAGGAAGCCTTCAAGTAATGTTCAACATTGCGCCTTATTTATTGATTTTTTTGGTATCCGCCATCACCATGCGAAGTATTTCCGAAGAAAAACGTTTGGGCACCATTGAAATGTTGGCCACAAAGCCAGTTACTGATACAGCCATTATTATGGGCAAATTTTTAGCGGCAGTTACCCTCATCATATTTGCACTGATCCCTACCCTGTTTTATGTATTCTCGGTAAAATCATTAATGATTGAAGGTCAGCAAATTGATTCAGGAGCTATGATTGGTTCTTATTTCGGATTAATCATGCTGGCAATGTGCTATGCCGCCATTGGATTGTTCTCATCCTCATTAACCGACAATCAAATTATCGCCCTGATTATATCCATGGCTCTTTGCTTCTTTTGGTATGGGATTTTGGGATTACTGGGCGACATAAAATGGTTGGCGGGAGTTGGTAAAAGTTTGAGTTGGTTTGGATTGGACTACCATTATCAGTCTATTTCACGAGGTGTTTTAGACACCAGAGATGTTATTTATTTCCTGGGTTTTGCAAGTGTATTCTTGGGAAGTACTAAGTTGGTTTTTGATAGTAGAAAGTGGTAACTGTAATGAAAAACAAAATCAGCAATCGCAATTCAACTAGAATCGCTTCAATTTCAGAATGGGTTACCGTTTTGGTGGTGATTATTGTGGTAAATGTGTTGGCAAATGTATTCTACAAACGAATCGATTTAACCTCTGAAAAACGGTATACATTGAGTTCAACATCTACTGAATTATGTACAAAACTGGAGAAAAAAGGTGAAAAACTTTACTTTAAATTATACTTAGACGGTGAAATGAGTCCGAGATTCCGGCAATTGCGCGATGAAATCAGAGACTTAGCTTACGAGTTTAGAGAGGCCAGTGGCAAAACCATCGAAATCGAAGTATCCAATCCATTTGAAAATAAGCAACCTTCAGAAATATCTCCCATCATGGAAGATTTTGCTTCAAGGGGATTATTTGCAGTAAGAGACATTGAAGATGAATCAGGCGACCAACTAAAAATCAAGCAATTGATTCCGGCAGCTGAGTTACATTATGGCGACAAAACTGTCGCGATAAATTTTTACCAATTGGACGTTGCTTTGGATCCAGCAGAAAACATTCAAAAAGCGATTGATAATTTAGAATATGAAATTGCTAATGGGCTACGACAATGTGCGCTAGAAAAGCCAAAGAAAATTGTTTTTGCCGATGGCAACAACGAAATGACAGATGATCGTATTAAAGCTTTTGCCGTTGAACTCAGCAAATATTATTCTATTTCCAAATTAAATTTGAATTTAGCAGATCCGGCTGCAGGAATGCCTTTTGTTGCTGATTTAGAAAAAGCCAACCCAGATAGCATTGGTTTGATCCTCATGGAGAAAATCCAAAATCGGTTAAACACAAATGATCTTTTGGTAATATCAAAACCAGAAACCGATTATAACATGGCTGAATTGTATTTGATTGATCAGTTTATGTTAAAAGGAGGCAAAGTTCTTTGGATGATTGATCCGGTAGTTGCTGAAATTGACAGTTTTGAAAACAATAGTACCATCATGGCCATGCCTAGAGGCTTAGAGAATATAGAAACTTCATTGTTTCATTATGGTATCAAAATGGAAAATACATTGTTAACCGATGTATTGTGTAATGCCATTCCTATTCCGGTTGGAGGTAGACCTGATTTGGTAGATTTTACTTATTTCCCTGTATTTACTTCTGCCGGTTTAACACACCCTATTACCAAAAACTTGGGTATGGTTTGGTCGCAATTTGCATCTACTTTAACCGTTAAAACAAACAGCACTCTCTCTGTAACTCCTTTGCTCACTTCATCGCCTAACACAAAAATCATAAACCCTCCGGCCACAATTGATTTGCAATCGGTATACATGCAAAGCCGCGACGACAATTTCAAAAGTTCGCTAAGAGGTGGAACCAAACTTTCTGGCGTTATGTTAGAAGGAAACTTTGAAAGTCCGTTTGTTTATCAAAGAAAATATACACGTTTGCCATTCAAAGTACATGGCGAAAGTAAAATGATTGTGATAGCAGATGGCGATATAATTCGAAATAGCACCAGTAAAAAAGGGATGATTTATCCCACAGGTTACGATAGATTTACGAAAAACACTTTTGCAAATAAAACGTTCTTAATGAATTGCATTGATTATTTGATTGATGATAACGGATTAATTGAAATCCGGGCGAAAGAAAAAATGGTAAGATTGTTAGACAAAGAAAAGATTCGCCTAGAAAAATCGTTTTATCAGTGGTTTAATATGATTGCACCTATTGTTAGTATTTTATTATTTGGAATGGGCAATGCAGTGTTACGCAGATGGAAATTTCAACGTTAAGCCGCATACATTAAACATACAACGTCATATATAAACGTCGAAAATGTACGAATACATAGAAGGAAATATTGAAGCTATATCTCCCACGCATGCCGTTGTTAGCGTGCAAGGAATGGGTTATAAAATTGCCATTAGTTTAACTACATACGAACAAATCAAGAGCAATAAGTCATGCAGACTTTTTGTAGATTTACTGTTCAAAGTTGAAAATCAGAGCCCTGTGAGTATGTCGTTATTTGGCTTTGCAGACCCAGAAGAAAGGGAGATGTTTCGCATGCTAACTGGAGTTTCCGGCGTGGGCAACAATACCGCAATGTTGATGTTATCTAGTTTAAATCCTGGCGAATTAGCATCGGCCATTTTAAACGGAAATGTTGGCTTATTAAAGAGCATTAAAGGCATTGGAGAAAAAACCGCTCAAAGAATTGTTTTAGAATTACGCGACAAGTTGGGTTCTGGCAGAAAATCATCTTCCATGCATTTGGTTTCTGGTGGCAATTCTGACCAATATGAACAAGCGCTCTTGGCATTAACAACATTGGGTTATGCTCGCCAAGCAGCGGAAAAAGCGCTGTTAAAAGTCACCAAAGAATTGGGCTCAGAGGCTACCGTAGAAGACCTTCTGAAAAATTCACTAAAAATATTGTAAATTGCAAAACTAACAATCATTTGCCTATAGCAGAAAGATACTCCATTAAACTTGTATATCGAATGTTGATTTTGGATGGACTGACGCGGATTTGGGGGACCTTTTTTAGGTCTTTCTTATTTGTTGTATGCCTTATATTTTTCTGGAGTACCTTACCCAATGCGGCTGTAGCGCAAATAGACACAGCTAAATTGCTTCGTTATAAAGTAAAACGGGGCGATGATAAAAGCAATAGCAGCAACATCGACCTTCCCAATCCAATCAAAACGGAATGGAAATACAATCCTAAATCCAATCGTTATGAAGGTTTCAGACAAATAGGTAGTTTGAGCTATCCAACGGGCGAAGTGCTGTCGGTAAACGATTATTACAAAAAAATTGCACAACAAGCTGATCAGCAATATTTCAGAGACAAAACTAAATCAAACACTACTGTTGGGAACACCCAAGGGATAAATGATTTGATTAAATCAGAACTGAATAATCCGGCTATTAGTAAAATTTTTGGTGAAGGCGGCGTAGACTTTCAATTATCGGGAAGTGCGATGATTAAATTGGGTGGAAACTGGAACGAAAGAAGAGACCCAAGTATATCCAAAAGACAGCAAAAGTACTTTGTACCGGTTTTTGACCAGCAATTACAAATTAGTGCAAATGGAAACGTCGGGGAATTTGTAAAACTTGGAATTAATTATGATACAGAAGCCGCGTTTGACATAGACAACCAAACCAATTTGGGTTGGAAAGGCAAACCTGATGGCATTTTAAAAAATGTTCAGGTGGGTAACTTAAGTTTAAATCTACCCACTCAACTTATTAAACCTGTTCCCTCTTTGTTTGGAATAGGTACAACGATGCAGTTTGGCAAAACTACGGTTCAAACGATTTTTTCACAAAACAAGGGTCAATCTACTGAAACCGTTTTGAAAGGTGGTGCGCAATTGAATGAATTCAAAATCACTTCAGACAATTACGACCAAAATAAACACTATTTCCTATCTCAATTTTTCAGGGAGAATTACAATAAATCTTTGGAAAATTTACCTATGGTTACAAGTGGGGTAATTGTAAACCGTGTTGAAGTATGGGTTACTAATAGAAATGCAAACTTAGAAACGCCTAGAGATATAATGGCTTTTCAAGATTTGGGGGAATCAAAACCTTATCGAACAAATTTGGGTAGTAGCACAGATCCTGCAGCAGATAATAATTCAAACAATTTATACAATTTAATCGCCAATGACCCACAATCAAGAACTTTGGGAACAGCCATAGACAGAATGTATCAATTGGTTTCAAACTTTGAGCAAACAGTAGATTTTGACATTTTAAACAATGCCCGTCAGCTAACGGCTACGGAGTTTACGCTAAATAGTCAGTTGGGTTATATTTCCTTAAATCAACCGCTAAACAACGACGAAATATTGGCTGTTGCATTTGAATATTCCTACAATGGCAAAACCTACCAAGTGGGTGAATTTTCTAGAGACGTACCACCGGGCAATCAGAAAATGATGTTCTTAAAGATGTTGAAAGGCAACACCATCAGAACACGCTTACCTATGTGGCGCCTAATGATGAAGAACATTTATGCATTAAACACTTATAGTTTATCATTGGAGGATTTCAAATTCAACATCATATATGCAGATGATTCAACGGGTGCAGACTATGATTATATACCTGTTGGCAACAAGCCTTTACCCAAATTGGCGGGAGGTATTCCTTTAATTCGTGTTTTAGGATTAGATAAATTAAACAGACAACAGGAAGCCAAGCCAGATGGTATATTTGATGCATTTGATGGTATTACAATCAATACCCAAAATGCCAGAATTATCTTCCCAGTAATAGAACCATTTGGCGAAGATTTGAGGAACAAATTTGATGGCAACAATACGTTGGCTGATTTTTACTGCTACGACGCATTGTACGATTCAACAAAATGGCTTGCACAACAAGATGTTAAGCACAACAAGTTTTACTTGAAAGGCAGTTATAAAGGGGCCAACGGCGCTGAATTATTTTTAGGAACCACTAACTTACAACGTGGATCCGTGCGCGTTACTGCCAATGGAAGACCTTTAACAGAAGGAACAGATTATGAAGTGGACTATGCCTTGGGAAGGGTAAAAATTCTTAACCAAGGTTTATTGCAAGGAGGTGCCGAAATTAGGGCAACAGCTAACGGACAGAGTTTCTTTAACATTCAGCAAAAAACGCTATTAGGCGGAAGGGTTGAGCACAAGTTCAACAAACACTTAATGGTAGGTGGAACGCTACTCCACATGTATGAAAGACCTTTGGTAACAAAAACAAATTTCAACGAAGAACCGTTATTAAATACCATTTTTGGAGCTGATGTATCTTATAGTTCAAAATCAAGATTCATTACCAAATTGGTAGACAAATTACCATTCTTAGAAACAAAAGAAATTTCAAGCATAACAGCTTATGCCGAGGTAGCGAAAATTGTACCTCATAACCATAAATCTCAAGGAGGAAATCGCGGTATTTCTAACCTGGAAGATTTTGAAAATGCTGAATTGCCCAATGATTATAAAACTGTTTCAAACTGGGTAGTTGCTTCAGTACCGCAAAAACAACCGGATCTATTTGAAGACACAAAATCAAGCAATAAATTAGATTGGTTACATCACCATGCAAGTTTAAGTTTCTATACCATTGATCAATTGTTTTACAGAACGATGGATATGCCAGATAACTTCAAACCCAAGGTTGACCAAATTTTGAGCAACCCTTATATGCGTCAAGTAGACCAACGTGAAGTCTTCCCACAAAGAAATTTCCCTCAAGGTACACCCACTATCCTACCAACTTTAGACCTGGTTTTCCGTCCTCAAGTAAGAGGTATGCACAACTACAATACGAATGCTTCTGAAGTTGATGCCAACGGAAAATTAATCGATCCATCCAAAAGCTGGGGAGGTATAATGAGAAGGGTTGATCAAAACGACTTTGAAGGAACCAACATTGACTACATTGAGATTTGGATGTACGATCCATTTTATTATAATCAGAATTTGAATGGTGAGTTGCTTTTACATCTTGGAAGTGTAAGCGAAGATATTCTACCAGATAGAAGAAAATCGTTTGAAAATGGCCTTCCATCACCCGGTTCTTCTAACCAAAGTGTTGATACAACCCAATATGCTCGGGTGCCAGAAGTTCCCCAAATCAATTATGCATTCGACAATACAAACTCTGCCATAACCAATCAAGACTTAGGTTTAGACGGCATGAATGATGCTGAAGAAAGAGACCATTTTGATAGCGTTTATTTGAAGCAAATCGCCCTTAATTTCGGTACATCAAGTAAATTTTACAATGACGCTTATGCAGATCCTTCCAATGATAATTTCATGCACTTCTTAGACGAACAATACACCAAAGAAGATGCGGATATTATTGGTAGATACAAGCGCTGGATGGGCGTTCAGGGAAATTCAAATCCAGCCAAACTAACTGGCAAATATTCTGAAATGCCGGGATCTTCAACCATTGTTCCTTCAGATGAAGATGTAAACAGGGATTTTACATTAAACCAAAACGAAGATTATTACCAATACAAAATTAAAATCAATTCAGGTGATATGCGAATTGGCCATAACTATGTTTCTGATATCGTTAGAAATACAGTTAAACTTAGGAATGGTAAAGACGCCGAAATAGTTTGGTACCAGTTAAAAATTCCAGTAAGAGAATTTGAAAAAGCAGTTGGAAATATCTCTGATTTCAAGAGCATCCGTTTCATGCGTTTAATCATGCGTGGCTTTAACGATTCTGCAGTGCTAAGATTGGGATATATCAATATGGTTCGTGCAGATTGGAGAAGATATACCAATTCATTAAAAACTCCTGGCGTAGTTGTACCCATCGACCCCAATGATGGAACCAAATTCGTAGTAAGCACGGTGAATATTGAAGAGAATAGTAAAAGAAGTCCAATCGCATATGTAATTCCTCCCAATGTAGATCGCGTTCAAAACATGGCTTCATTAGGTACAGTTCAAGAAAACGAACAGTCTCTTTCTGTACAAGTTTGTGATTTAAAAGGGGGCGATGCAAGAGCAGCTTTTAAAACTTCCACTTTCGACGTTAGAAATTACAAACGTTTACAATTGTATGTGCATGCTGAAGAGAGTAACAATACGAGCATACAAGATGGCGAAGTTTCAGCTTTTATCCGATTCGGTACCGATTTGTCTTCTAATTATTACGAATACGAAATCCCATTGTCGATGACACGAGGAAGAGTAGCGAAAGGACAAACCAATGCAGATTATTTGGTTTGGCCGGAAGCCAACTTCATCGATATCGCCATGGAGGAATTCTATAATCTAAAAATTAATCGCCA
>JAGKXC010000026.1 GCA_021151535.1 Sphingobacteriia bacterium
GGGTTATATAGTTGATTTAAACGAAAGTAATCCTTATCAAGGGAAGGATATTTCCTTTGATACTAATAGATATCATATTCAATGTAAAATCAATGATAAGTCGGGCAAAGACAAATATCAGTTATATATAAAACAAGATAGTTTATATCATGTACCCTTGTTTCATAGTATAACTAAGAGTTACGAATTTGAGGGATTGCCTGATACGCAGCAAATTGTTCATGTAATAAAGAACGACAACAACAATCTGCAGATTGACATTCAAGAGGAGTATAATAGTTTTTATTTAAATAAGAGATTTTTATATAGGGATACTTGTGAAGTAAGCGTTTATCCAAAAATCAAAGCCATTGATAAAATTATCTATGATAGTTTAGGTAGATTTCTATTTACCGGATTTAAACCCATATTGGGTAAAAATATTCCTGGAATGGTATATATGAATGACACTGGGTATTTGGAGGTATCGCCGGAGAAGATTACAGAATGGATTCAAGTATGGATTTCTGATTATTATAAAGGATACACAGATAGTTTACCTATACAACGCAGTAAGAAACAGATAGAATATAAAGTATCGGAAAGATTAAAAAAGTTAGAATACATATACATTGATAATAAAGACACGATTCGGTTGATTCAAGTTGCAGATGAGCGCATAGGAGGAATAATACATCCAAATCAGATTGACAAGATTCCCCGGGAACAATTGCCATTTGGTATTTTTAAAATTGTTAATACAAAGAAGAGTGCGATAACATTGGGAAAGATTGAAATGATTAATAACGATAGCATCGATAAATACACATATATCTATAACAATCGATTTTCTTATTTATTTAAGGTTTCTAAGCTGTCTAAAGCAACTTATATTATTCCTACAGGAAAGTATCAAATGCTACATTGGATACCGTCTGAGGTAGCTGTTAAACGTGAAACGAAGAATATTTTCTTATTACAAATGCCAACTGAGGGTAATAATTACACTGGATCACTATTTTTTCAGAGTGATAAGGAGTTTATTATTGATAATAACATTGAAAACACCTTGATATTACCAGAAAAGATGTTATTTAATTCTGGCATAAGATTACGATAAAATCATTTTCACGTGAAACCCCAATTTTCACCACACACTAAAATGCAAAACTGTTAAAATCGTTGGTTCTGGCAACAGGATGGTAAACAGAAAAAGTGAAAAAATAAGGATTGGATTAAGGTAATCCACAGAGATTATTAGTTTGTTGAAATTACAGTTAAGTAATTATATTTCAATAGTTTAAATAAAATAAAATATGGATATCTATGTAGATATCACAATAGCAAATCGAATATTGATCACTTATAAACAAATCCACACAGCTATATTATATAATACTTAATATATTATTAAAATGAATATAGTTTTATATTACTAGAAGGTGGAAAATTCGGGAGATGTTAGAAAGTAGAAATTGGGGAAACATTGGCAAAGGTAAAATTGGTTTTAAGAAAATTGATTGGTTAGATTTGTAGTATGATCAAGCAGATAGAATTACTAAAAGCGGAAGTAGAAGCATTTGTATTTGATAAAAATCAGAATGCTGAAAATTTTCGGTTAAAGTACCTTTCGAAGAAAGGTATTATTACGGAGCTGTTTGATCAGTTTAAACAATTGGGAGGGGAAGAAAAAAGAAGTGTGGGTGCTATTTTAAACCAATTGAAGCAATTGGCTGAAAGCAGATGGCAGGAGCAAAAATTGGCAGAGGAAAATGATGCTGATGGTAGTGTGAATCAATTTGACACTACCCTACCGGTTTATCAAGGTTTACCAGGCTCGGCGCATCCGTTGAAGATTGTAGAAAATAGACTGGTTGAAATATTTCAGACTTTGGGATTTGATTTAGCTGAAGGTCCTGAAGTAGAAGATGATGAACACAATTTTGGTTCATTAAATTTTGCTGAGGATCATCCTGCTAGGGATATGCAAGACACATTTTTTATTGGTGATTTTGTATTAAGAACGCATACCAGCAGTGTACAAATCAGAGAAATGGAAAAAGGTAAATTACCTCTTCGTTTGATTATGCCTGGAAGGGTTTATAGAAATGAGGCTGTAAGTGCTAGAAGTAATTGTTTTTTCCATCAAATTGAAGGTTTGTATGTAGATGAGAATGTAAGTTTTGCTGATTTAAAGCAGACACTTTACTATTTTGTTCAACAGTTTTTTGGCGAGGGAACTAAGGTGAGATTTAGGGCAAGTTATTTTCCATTTACCGAGCCCAGTGCTGAAATGGATATTTGGGCTGGATTAGATACAGAAGAAAATCGTAGATTAACAAAGGGAACTGGTTGGTTAGAAGTTTTGGGTTGTGGAATGGTTCATCCTAATGTTTTGGAATCTTGTGGAATTGATTCAGAAAAATACACTGGATTTGCATTTGGGATGGGTATCGATAGAATTACGATGTTGAAATATGGAATCAATGATATTCGCGATTTGTTTGTTAATGATATCCGTATGTTATCTCAGTTTGCTGGAGTATAACAAATTATAAATTACTATTTATCAATCTATTGTCACGCGCACCTAAAATATATTTTGCTTCTGATTTTCACTTGGGAATGCCTTCTGGAGAGAAGTCGTTGTTAAGGGAAAAGAAGGTAGTTTCGTGGTTAAATGAAATTGCAGGTGATGCGACGGAGATATTTTTGGTTGGAGACATTTTTGATTTTTGGTTTGAATACAAAACGGTTGTACCCAAAGGTTTTTTTCAGTTGTTGGCCACATTAAGGAGCATCACAGAAAAAGGCATTTCGGTTAAAATTTTTCCGGGAAACCATGATTTGTGGATGTTTGATTATTTGGAAGAGCATTGTGGGGTTGAAATTTTTAGAAATGCCTTGGAATTCAGCACAGAAAAGCATTTGTTTTTTGTGCATCACGGAGATGGTTTAGGCCCGGGCGATCCAGGTTTCAAATTTCTTAAAAAAATATTTCGCGCGCGCTTCGCGCAATTTTTATTTCGATGGTTACACCCTGATATCGGAATCAGGTTGGCAACGGGATGGAGTAAAAAAAGCAGATTGGCGCAAGATCCACAAGAAGATCAATATTTGGGCGACGATAAAGAGTATTTAACTCAATTTATTCTTCAAGATGCGGAAGCTCGCAGCAATAAAGGAGAGCAGGTACCAGATTTCTATATTTTCGGTCATAGGCATTTGGTGATTGATAGATCTTTTGAAAGGGGAGATAAAATTGTTCGATACATCAATTTGGGTCATTGGTTTCAGGTCGGGCAGTATGCTGTTTACGACGGACAGGATTTAAAGATTGAGTGGTTGTAAATTATCGCCCGATAAAAAAAGAGGTGGATAAAATCCGGTTTATCGGAATAAAATTAGCGGGATTGGTATCTTTGTAACTTTATGTTAGAGAAGTTAGAAGCTGTATATGCGCATTTCAAGGAAATTGAATTGTTGTTGAGCAGTCCGGAAGTTGCTTCGGATGTAAGGCGATTTACCAAACTTAACAAGGAGTACAAGGATTTGGAAGACGTGGTAAATTCTTACCATGAATATAAGCGCTGGTATGAAGACATTCATGAGGCTAGGGAGATTTTGAAGACGGAGAAGGACAAGGAGTTGCGTGATATGGCGAAGGAGGAATTGGACCGATTGGAGGCGCAGCAAGTGGAATTGGAGGAGAAGATAAGAATTCAGTTATTGCCAAAGGATCCGGAAGATGCGAAGCCTGCGGTTGTGGAGGTAAGGTCTGGAACGGGTGGCGATGAGGCATCGATTTTTGCTGGCGATTTATTTCGGATGTATCAGCGATATTGCGATGCGAGAGGTTGGAAGATTAACGTGGTGGAAGAGAATGAGGGGACGATGGGTGGTTATTCAAAAGTTGTATTTGAGGTTGATGAGCCGGGTTCTTATGGTGTGTTAAAATATGAGAGCGGTGTGCATCGTGTTCAGCGTGTGCCTGCAACAGAGAGTCAGGGGCGTATTCATACGTCGGCTGCGAGTGTGGTGGTGATGCCAGAGGCGGAGGAAGTAGATGTTCAATTGAATCCTGCTGATGTGAAAATGGAAACGGCGCGAAGTGGTGGAGCGGGTGGACAGAACGTAAACAAGGTTGAAACGAAGGTAATGTTAACGCACATTCCTACGGGTTTGGTTGTTGTTTGTCAGACAGAGCGTAACCAGCTTGGAAACCGTGAAAAGGCGATGAAGATGTTGGCCACGAAGTTGTACGAGATTGAGTATTACCTGCGATCATGAATGGCGACATTCAAGAGATTTTGAATGAGTTGCAAGTTGCGGAGAATGCGGAGAGAATGAAGGAAAGTGGCGCAGGGGATTAAACGCCTGCGGCATTTTGAGAAAGGCTGATATCTGATTGTTGGTGAGGCAGCTGAATGCTTTGGCTTTGGCTTTTTCCTCTTTTTTGAATTTTAACTTTCATAGTGGTAGGATTTGCATGTGTAACATTAATTTGTTTACGATACACATATGATATGCCAAATCGGAAAAAAGTTGCCAAGAAAAGTGAGGATATTGAAAAAATACCGATGAAAGTGGTATAAAAGGAGGATAAATGTAAGGAAACCTCTGATAGAGGAGGTTGAGTGGTTTACAAACCGAAGATAGAATCGAAGAATTTCTTACCGTCTTGGTTTAACAAGAAATCGGAAAAAGCTCTTTCTGGGTGGGGCATCATACCGTTTGGTTTGAGCCTGGTTTGAGGTAAACGTTTTTACAGATAAACATTCTGTTTGTGTTTCTCAACAGAGCACCAGGAAGCAGTCCGCTTTCGCAAAGGATTTGGAAGCCATTGCAAATACCCATCACAAAACCACCGTTATCGGCGTGTTTTTTCACACTTTCCATGATTGGAGAAAGTTTGGCGATGGCACCGGTTCTGAGGTAATCGCCATAAGTAAATCCACCTGGTAGGAAGATGTGGGTACAGTTTTGCAAATCAGTGTCTTTGTGCCACAACTCAACAACAGGTTGAGAAGAGTAAGCGTTAAGTACACGGATAAGGTCGTGATCACAATTAGAACCAGGGAAAATTACAACACCGAATTTCATGTAATGCAAAGGTAGTGAAAAAACTTAGTTTAATGAGTTGATAAACCTAATGCTTTCAAGGCATAATGGTTCACAGCGCGTATGGGTTGATAGATAAATTGTTGGATTTCTTTTTCATAAATGGTATGGTACACGCTGTTTTCTGCGGTGGAGTAGAGGGTTTCGGAAGGGATTGGGAAGGGGAGGTGGAGTTTTTCTGCGAGGTTTGCGATGGTTACCAAAAGGGATAGCCAGGATTTTTTGAGTGGTTTTTCTGGCATTTTTGTTCCCATTTCTTGGGAGAGGAGATGAAAGAGGTGTTTATAGGTTAAATTTTCCGAAACGCAGATGAAACGTTTATTCCAGAGTTGATTTTCTGCGATAAATATCAGGAGGGAGGCAACATCTTCTACTCCAACGAACCCGTTGCTACCGGTAGGGTAGAAGGGCAGGTTTTTTTTGGCGATTTGGTAAATTTGGTTGGAGCTGGAGTGTCCATCGCCATACCCGAGGATAATTCCAGGGTTTACGATACCAATTTGAATTCCTTCTTCTTTGGCGCGCCAAACCTCGAGTTCGGCTTTGTGTTTGGTGATTGCGTAGTTACTATTGAGTTTTGAATCTACCCATTTGGCGTCTTCGTTGATGGTAGTTTGTTTTTCATTTCTACCGAGTGCGGCAACGGAGCTGGTATAGAGCAGGTATTTGATGTTATTTGCGATGCATGCATTCACCACGTTGTGGGTACCTTCTACATTGGTTTGATAGAGTTTTTCGCGATCGGCGCTTGAGAAAGAAACGAGTGCGGCACAATGATAGAATTGCGAGCAATTTTGGGAGAGTTCTATGAGGGAATCGGTATCGGAAAGATCGCCGTAGATCCATTGTGGTTGGAGGTTTGCGGGTAGATCGTGATAGGTGTGAATGCGTTGAAAGAAGGCGATTTTATCGGCAGATCTTGCCAAGGCATTTACTTGATAGCCTTTTTTAAGAAGTAGGCAAACTAGGTGAGCGCCAACAAATCCGGTGGCACCGGTAACACAAACCCGAATGTTATTCATGTGGATACAAAGGTCTGTAAAAAAAGGCTATGATGAAATAGGCAAACGGGTGGGGGAGGGTATGGAGGGGATAGATGAAAAATCGCCGAGAAAAAGTAGCAATGAAAAGCAAAATCGGGAGTAAGTTTGTGGCATGAAAAAATTGATGATAATCAATGGTCCGAATTTGAATTTATTGGGAACGCGTGAGCCGGAAGTTTATGGTAATGAGACCTTTGATTCTTTTTTGGAGGGGGTTAGGCATAAATATTTTGGGATGGAGATTTTGTATAAGCAGAGCAATGTTGAGGGTGAGTTGGTAAATTATATACAGGAGGCGGGAGCAAGTGAGGAGATTTTTGGAGTGGTTTTGAATGCTGGGGCTTATTCGCACACATCGATTGCGATGGCTGATGCGATTAAGGCGATAGCAAAGCCAGTAGTTTTGGTTCATATTAGCAATGTTTATGCGAGGGAAATTGAGCGCAGAACGGATTTGTTGATGGGAGCAGCAGAGGGCTGTATTACAGGATTGGGCATGCATGGATATGAGTTGGCATTGCGATATTTAATGGGAAAAATGTAAAATTGACAAAACTGAGCTACTTTCGGATGGAGAATGGGTTTTTGTGGTGGTGTTGAGGCGTTGGGTTAGGTATCGGAGTGGAGATTGGGAAGCTGAAGTGGGATTTGGGTTGGGGCAATTGATTTGGCAGGCGTTGAGAGAGGTGGGATTCACAGAGGGATGTTGGGAAAAGTCGGAAAAAGTTAAGGATTTGAATAAATAAAAAAGAAGATATGGGATTAAGACAAGACAAATTTGCCAAACAGATCCAAAGGGATTTGGGCGAAATATTTACGATTCATAAGGATTGGGTTAATGGTGCATTTGTAACGATAAGTGAAGTGCAGGTAAGTCCTGATTTGGGGTATGTTAAGGTGTACATCAGTTTGTACAACAATCCGAATCGTTTGATGGTGATGCAGGCGTTGGAAGAGAATGCCAAGCAGATTCGACATGCGTTGGCAGCGAAGATAAAGAATCATGTGAGGAAGGTTCCTGAGTTGGTGTTTTTTGAAGACGACACGATGGATTATGTGGTGAAAATGGAGAAGATTTTTGATCAGTTGAAGGGTGACAATGGAGCGCAGGATAGCGCGGAAGACAAGCAGTAAATGAGATTGCCGATATTTATATCGCGGAGGTATTTCTTTTCCAGGAACAATCCTGGGGTGGTGAATATTATTACGGGGATATCGGTATTGGGGTATGCGATAGGTGCTGCAGGGCTGGTGATTTTGATGAGTGCGTTGAATGGTTTTGAGTCGATTATTTTTTCTACGTACCAAAACACCGATGCGGATTATGTGATGTTACCGGTTTCGGGGAAGCGATTGGAGGTTAGCGATGCGTTGATAAAGGAAATAGGCCAGACGAAGGGAGTGAAGGCGGTTGTTGGTGTGTTGAAAGACAAGGCGATTTTGCGGTATGGCGATAACCAAACGGCCTGTGAGGTTGTGGGAGTGGATGAGGGCATCAAGGGTTTCTGGCAGATGGATTCTGTGATTTCCGAAGGCAAGCCTATTTTGTATGATGAAAAGCAAGTGAGCCGGGGAATGGTGGGAGATATGGCTTGGTTGGGAGAGGGTTTGGTATACAGACTTGGTGTTGGAACGATTGATGCGCCAATTAGGTTGATGGTAATGAATCAGGATGCCAACGTTATGAGTGTGGATGCTTACAATGAATCGATTTTTGTTCCCAGTGCGATGTTGAAGTTGCCGGATGAGGAATCGAGCAAGCGAGTATATATAGGTTTGGAGCAGGCTCGATCGTTGTTTTTGAAGGAGGGATATAGTGAGTTGATGGTGAGGTTTAACAGGGGTTTGGGGGTTGCGGAGAGGGTTAGATTGGAGGAAGAATTGGGAAGAAAGGTTGCTGGAAACAAGGAGGTGAAATGGATTACGGGGCAGGAGCAGCACGGCACGTTGTATAAGATGTTTAACACCGAGAAGTGGATTTCCTTTGGGATATTGGCTTTTGTGTTGTTGTTAATTTCTTTCAATTTGATAGGCGCATTGAGTTTGTTGGTAATAGACAAGCAGCGTGATTTTTTGATGATGTTCCGTATGGGAATGTCGTTGTGGCACATTCGATTATTGGTATTTTTGGAAGGGATATGGGTTGCGATTACGGGAACGGTTTTGGGATTGATACTCGGAGTGGGGTTGGTTTTGTTGCAGCAGCGATTTGGGTTGGTAAAGACAGAGAGCACATTTACTTTGGCCTATCCGGTGGAGTTGAGGGTGTTTGATTTGGGATGGATTTGTTTGTTAACATTGGGTTTGGGATTGTTCAGTGCTTATATACCGGGGTATCGCGCAGGCAGGACGATAATCGCCCGAAACAATTGATATTATTGGATTTCAAAAAGATATAAGCATGAAATTTTTGGTAGTAGGATTAGGGAATATTGGTAGTGAGTATGATCATACCCGACATAACATTGGGTTTGACGTGGTGGATGCGATTGCGCACAAATTTGGTGGCAACTGGGAAAGTGTAAAACATGGATCGATGTGCAGGGTATCGCACAAGGGCAGGCAGATTATGTTGTTGAAGCCAAACACATATATGAATTTGAGTGGGAAGGCGGTGAGTTATTGGATGCAGGCGGAGAAGATGAAATTAGAGAACATTTTGGTGATTACAGATGATTTGAGTTTACCTGTTTCTCGTTTACGGATGCGTGGCAAGGGAAGTGATGGCGGGCATAATGGGTTGAAGAGTATTCAAGCTAGTTTGAACACGGTGAATTATCCCAGGTTGCGATTTGGTATTGGCAATGATTTTCCTATTGGTATGCAGGTGAATTTTGTTTTGGGGCGATGGGCGGAAGAAGAGGTTGAGTTAGTGAAAAAAGCGATTGAGAAGGCGGTAGATGGCACCTTACAATTTTGCACGTTGGGATTGGGATTTGCGATGAATTTTACCAATACGGATAAGCCGTAAAATGGGTTGCTTTTAGAAAAAGTGGCAGGAATGTTTGGGTTTGGCGCAGAAAACGTACATTTGATATTGGCTAGTTTAAGTTATAAATGAAGATAGAAACGGTTTTAAGTCCTGCTTTGTTTCCATTTTTACCAGGAGGTACAGAAGGTAAACAAGTAGTAGTAATTGATATTTTGCGTGCTACTACCACGATGTGTGTGGCATTGGACAGGGGATGTGAGGAAATGGTTGCGGTGGCCAAGGTAGAGGAGGCGTTAGAATATCGCCCTGAAGGATATTTATTGGCTGGGGAGAGGGAAGGACATAAAGTGGAGGGCTTTGATTTTGGTAATAGTCCGCAGGAGTACGATGCAGAAAAGGTGGCAGGCAAGAAGATAGTGATTACCACTACAAATGGCACTCAAGCATTGAGTATGAGCAGGGGTGCTGAAAAGGTTTGGGTATCGAGTTTTTATAATTTACGCGCAACGGTAGATGCGATTTTGGCGATTGGGTTACCGGTTGTGATGTTTTGTTCGGGTTGGAAGAACCGGTTTAATTTGGAGGATACATTGTTTGCTGGCGCATTGGTTGAAATGCTGGCGCAGGGTGGATTTGAGATTGAGGATGATGCGAGCAGGGCGGCTTTGTATTTATGGCATGAGGCGAAGTCTGATTTAACAGGGTTTTTAGAGAATGCGAATCATGTGCAGCGCTTTAAGAGTATGCATACTGAGAGTGATTTGGAGGTATGTTTGAGAATGGATATTGGAAATAGGGCGATTTTGGCAGATTATGGCGATGAGCAAGTGGGATGTGTATTGAAAGCATGGGGCGCATAAATATCTTGCTATAAATATTAACTTTGCAAAACAATTGTATGACAACAGAAACGAAAAGACCGATTCGTGTATTGGTGGCTAAAGTGGGATTGGATGGACATGACAGGGGAGCCAAGGTAATTGCAGCCGCATTGCGTGATGAGGGCATGGAAGTTATTTATACTGGATTGAGACAGACTCCTGAAATGGTTGTACAAGCTGCATTACAAGAAGACGTGGACGTGATTGGGGTTAGCATATTAAGTGGTGCGCACAACACGGTTTTTCCAAGGATTTTGGATTTGATGAAGGACAAGGGTTTGAATGATGTTTTGCTAACAGGCGGAGGCATTATTCCAGATAAAGATGTAGAGGAATTGAATGGATTGGGTGTTGCGAGGTTATTTCCTCCGGGCACAGACACAAAGGAAATTGCACAGTATATTAGAGTTTGGGTATCTGAACACAGATCATTTTAAAATTTGAATCACATGAATTACAACAATATTATCACTTCCATAGAGGAGAACATTTTAACGATTACGATAAACAGAGAAAGCAAGATGAATGCATTGACTATTGAGACTTTGCAGGAGATCAAGCATGCTGTAGTAGAGGGAAATGCGAATTCAGAGGTATATGGAATGATTTTGACGGGTTCAGGTACCAAGGCGTTTGCTGCGGGTGCAGATATTTCCGAGTTTGCTCATTTTACTGTAGATGAAGCTACTAAGATGAGTGCTGATGGTCATGATGTGATGAATTCGATTGAGGAGGGTAACAAGGTTGTAATTGCTGCTGTAAATGGATTTGCTTTGGGCGGTGGTTGCGAATTGGCGATGGCTTGTCATTTGAGAATTGCTAGCACAAATGCAAAATTTGGGCAGCCAGAAGTTAATTTGGGTGTACCTCCAGGATATGGTGGAACACAGCGATTGGTTCAATTGGTTGGCAAGGGCAAGGCGATGGAATTGTTATTAACTGCTGATGCGATTGATTCGGTGAATGCTGAGCGATTTGGTTTGGTAAACAAGGTAGTTGAGCAGGAGCAATTAATTGAGGAGTGCAAGGTGATTTTGAGGAAGATATTTTCTAAGAGTCCGAATGCGGTAAATAAAATTTTCAAGTGTGTAAATGACTATTTCAAGCCAAATGTTAATGGCATGCAGAGAGAAATTTATGAATTTGGCGAGGCATTTGGTACACAGGATTTCAAAGAGGGAACGGATGCCTTTTTGAATAAGAGAAGGCCTGAATTTAGGGTTTAAATTTTTGGGGGAATAAATCTGGGTTAGCTGCTTTATGAAGCAGTTGTTTGTGTATTTCTAGTACTTGAGGGATAAGGGGTTGTTCGCCATTGTTTTGGATGGTGAATGCGCAGAAGGGGGTCCATTTTTCTTCGTTCCATTGGGCGTTTATTCTGGACAGGGCTTCATCTGTGGTGATGTTATCGCGGGATTTTACGCGTTGAATTTTTGTTTCAAGGGGTGCTAAAACGCCTATGGCGAGATCGATGGTTTTATCGGCGCCGCTTTCGAAGAGTATAGCGGCTTCTTTGATTACATAGGGAGGGTTGTGGGTTGCAAATTGGTTTTGGCACCAGATATCAAAATCGTGAAACACAAATGGGTGTACGATTTGATTGAGTTTTTCGCGGAGAATGGGGTTGTTGAAGATGGCGTTTCTTACGTAGGATTTGTTGATATCGCCCGGAGATAAGAAAGAATCAGGCCCAAGTAAATCAATTACTTGAGCCTGTAGTTCTGGATAGTTTTTATAGATTGCTTTGGCTTGTTCATCGGCATAGAATATGGGAATATTGAGAGATTCAAATATTCTGCATACGGTAGATTTACCGCTGCCTATATTGCCGGTTATACCAACCCTTAGCATAGATTTATATAGGAAGCTGTGGCTTGGCTATTATTTTTTTTCAGATTCTTTAGGATAATGGGCTTGGGTAAGCTCCATGCTGATACCTGATTTTTCAATTTTCATGCTACCTTCTTCCAGGGCGATGATAAAATATTTTTCATTTTCTTGAGTAATTTTACCATGAACGCCACCGGTTGTAACAACGTGATCGCCTTTTTTCAGTTCTTCTGTGTAGAGGCGAGCTTTCTTTTGTTTTTTCATTTGCGGGTAGATCATGAAGAAGAATAGCACTGCCATAACTAGCAGCATTACGATAAAATCGGATGAACCGTTTTTTGCTTGTAAGATTGTATTAATCATGTGTATTAGTTTAACCTTTGGTAAATACGTATGCTTGGAATTTTAGGGTAAAGTGGGCGGTTATAGAGTTTTCGAAAGAAACGTCTATACTTTTTTCATTCATCACTCCGCCTGGTCCACCTTTACCGGAAGTGTCGAAAGTGGCTTTGATTTGTCCTTCTTTACCAGGCGCAATGGCATCTTTTGTATAATCGGTTACCGTGCAGGTACATCCGGGTGTTACTTGAGAGATGTAGACGATACCCTTTCCGGTATTTTTGAACTTGAAAATGTGTTCTACTTCCACGCCTTCTTCTACTTTTCCAAATTGGAACATGGTATCTTGAAATTTCACATCGCCCTGAACCATTACTTTGGTATTTTCCGGGTTTTCGGCGGTTGCGTTATTGGCTTCAATATCGGCGGTTTGGTATTCTTGTTCTCCGGAAGTGTTAGCTGTATTTTTATTTTTGTTACAGCTGGCGATTGCGAAAGTAAAAGCGCAAGCCAAGGAAATAGAGTAGAAACTTCTCGCGTAGTTCATCACTCAAAAATAGGATAATTTTGTTTATATGGTAGAAGTAGGACTAAGAATACGGGCGATTATTTTTCGCGCAATCCACGTCCTTCTTTTTTGATTAGGCCTTGATCATCGAGAACCATGCGCAGTTTATCAAGGATACCATTTACGAATTTGGAACTATTGGGAGTAGAATAGTTTTTAGTGATTTCTAGGTATTCGTTGATGGTAACTTTCACAGGGATTTCTTTCATGTGAAGAAATTCTGAAAGTGTTAGTTTGATGATAAGCAAATCGATGGTAGCGATACGTTGGGGATCCCAGTTAGAAGTGACTTCGGAGATTTGTTGTTCGTATGCTTGGCTACTGGTTGCAGTTTTGCGAAGTAAATTTTTAGCAAATACAACTTCTTCAGCATTTAAAGTAGGTTCAGTTGAGAGTGTTACTGAGCCATTTGCTTTAGCTGATTCGATGGTTTTGATAATTTCACGGTGTGTATAAGGATCATCATCAGACCATTGCGGGTACACTTCTTCTAAGGAATTATTAAAATCTTCGGATTGATCGATAAAGTAATCGAAGAACAATTTGAGATAGCTTTTTTGAAGCTCCATTTCAGGTTCATCGAAGATATTGATTTCTTTGGTTTCTTGCCATTCTTGGATGATATTGAACCAATTATCGAAGTTGATTTCGAGATCTGACCATTGAAAATTTGTATGGCCATTTTCGACTTCGCGGTGCAGATAACGCACAAGTGGCATACGGGTAAATAATCCGTATTCGCGAATTTTGTTTTGGTCTGGATAAAATTTGGCTTGTTCGAGTTGGGCTTTACTTTGCAAGTATTGTGCGAAGTGATAGGGTAAATCGAGTAGAAACTGATAAAACTCGTAACTTTCGTGAATGCGTTCAAACAATCGCTCTTCTTGTATAGAGGTTGATTTTTCATCGCCTTGCTGCCAAGCGTAGAGTGCTTGTAGCGTTTTAATTCGCACCAATCTTCTTGAAATCATAGAACAGTGCTGCAAAGATAGGGAAAGTATGCTAAACTGTAATGAATTGAAAGAAATCTAAAACCAATTCGCTGTTAGAAGTGTTAATTTTGTGGCGATTATGGGAAAGATTACATTTCGATTTGAAGAAAAAGACAAGCAGCCCATTGTGGTAGATATAGAGGAGGGGGAGAGCATTTTGGAGGTTGCTTTAGACAATGAAATACACTTGAATCACAATTGTGGGGGTGTATGTGGTTGCAGTACATGTCATATTTATATTGAACAGGGTGAAGACATTTTGCCTGAGATGAGTGATAGGGAAGAGGAGTATGTAGATAGGGCGCGTAATCCGAGATATAACAGCAGGTTGGCATGTCAGTGTAAGTTAGAAGACGATGGAAATTTGGAGGTAATTATTCCAGACCAGAGTGGAATTATTGGACATTAAATAAACAGAAAGAGTAAGATGACGAATATGTACGAACCACCGATACAGTGGACAGATTTTGAGGATATCGCCATGAAATTATACGAGCGATTTGGGGATGAATTTGGGGAATCACAGATTTACCGCATTCGTTTTACGGATTTATTGGAGTGGGTATTAGAAATTCCCAATTTTGCTGGATTGCGTGAAGAGAGCAACGAGGGGTATTTGGAGATGATCCAAGCGCAGTGGGTTTATGAGTGGAGGGATAATCAATAATTGATTTAATGCCTTGGTTAAGATAATGGTATGAAATTCGGAAATACGGTTAACCTAAACTATTTTTGCAGTATCAGATAAACACTTAGATATGATGAACTTTGAATTGACAGAAGAACACTTAGCTGTGCAGCAGGCTGCCCGCGATTTTGCTCAAACTGAGTTACTACCAGGGGTAATTGAGCGAGACACGCATCAACAGTTTCCTGCCGAACAGATTAAGAAAATGGGCGAGTTGGGATTCATGGGTATGATGGTAGACCCCAAG
This sequence comes from Sphingobacteriia bacterium, assembly GCA_021151535.1. Classification (GTDB taxonomy): domain Bacteria; phylum Bacteroidota; class Bacteroidia; order NS11-12g; family UBA955; genus JAGKXC01. The sequence goes on from JAGKXC010000026.1 coordinate 14,621, forward strand.
TATGGTGGGGGAGGAATGGACACCATTAGTTATGTATTGGCTATGGAAGAGATTTCTAAAGTTGATGCATCTGCTAGTGTTTGTATGAGCGTTAATAATTCTTTGGTTTGTTGGGGTATAGAAACCTTTTGCAATGAAGACCAGAAGATGAAATATTTAACTCGTTTGGCAACAGGCGAGAAAATAGGTGCATTTTTATTGAGTGAGCCTGAGGCAGGAAGTGACGCTACTAGTCAGAGAACTACTGCAATTGACATGGGCGATCATTATTTGTTGAACGGCACCAAGAATTGGATTACTAATGGTAATTCTGCAAGTTATTATATTGTAATTGCTCAAACTGATGTGGCTAAGGGTCACAAGGGCATCAATGCTTTTATTGTAGAGAAGGAGTGGGCTGGTGTTACTGTGGGCAAGAAGGAAGATAAAATGGGTATTCGCGGTAGCGATACACATAGTATTATGTTTCAGGACGTAAAGGTTCCAAAAGAGAACAGAATTGGTGAAGATGGATTTGGATTTAAGTTTGCGATGAAAGTTTTGAGTGGTGGTAGAATTGGTATTGCTTCTCAAGCTTTGGGTATTGCTAGTGGTGCATATGAGTTGAGTTTGAAATATTCAAAGGAGAGAAAAGCTTTTGGCACAGAGATCATGAACCACCAGGCTATTGCTTTCAAATTAGCAGATATGGCTACTGAAATTGAGGCTGCTAGATTGTTGTGTTTGAAAGCTGCTTGGATGAAAGATCAGCACTTGAATTATGACAGAGCGAGTGCAATGGCTAAGTTATATGCATCTGAGGTTGCTATGAAAACTACTGTTGAAGCGGTTCAGGTTCATGGCGGATATGGTTATGTTAAGGAGTACCATGTTGAGCGATTGATGCGTGATGCGAAGATTACCCAAATTTATGAGGGTACGAGTGAGGTTCAGCGTGTTGTAATTTCTCGTGATGTATTGAAATAATTTTAATGAATTTTCAGCAGTTGGGTTGTTTGATTTCGCTGTTAGAATGAATATGAAAACGGCCTGCATGATTCATGCGGGCTGTTTTTGTTTTTGCCTTTTGGGCTTCTAGAGATTTAATTAGGGATAGAACTTGTATTTCTGCGTGCAGTTTTTGTTCACGGGAAATTTGGTTGTTTTTTTCAGCGGATTGAATATAATAGAGAAGCTGTTCACATCGCCATAACTGAATTTGTATTTCTTGTTTAATTGACTGTTGCATGTTACAATGATGCGTAGGAAAGTGAGGAATATTCGTATGTGTTTCGTTTATAATCATTTTTAAACGGATATTAAAATCATTTGATTCTAAGAATTTGAATTGACAAACCAATGTTAAATTTGGGTTAAATGTGGATTACCAGAAACCAATATCGATGGATGAAGAGTAGTTTTGTACTGATAAAATCCAAGATCATGGCATTAAATAACATTTTAAGTATCTTTCTTCCTAAGGATAGGGTGTTTTATTCCTTGTTTGAGCAAACTGCACAGAACGTAACGGAAATGGGCAAATTATTATATCAATACGTTTATGAAACAGATGCTAATATTCGTTTAACTTTAAGTAAACAAATTGAAGACTTGGAACACAAGAATGATGAAATTACGCACCAGATATTTCAAGAATTGGGTAAAAATTTTATAACCCCATTTGATCGTGAAGATATTCACTATTTAGCAACTGCAATGGATGATGTTGCAGATTATATACATGCTTCTTGTAAAAAGATGCAATTTCATGGAGTAAATCCTTTAGATTCGGGAATTCAAAGTTTAGCTGAAATTATAATGCAGGGAAGCGCTGAAATTGGTAGGGCAGTAATGCAGTTGAGAGAATTAAAGCGTCCGGAAAAAATCATGGAAAGTTTAGTTAAGGTAAATAGCTTAGAAAATCATGCTGATAATGTTTTTGATATGAGCATTAAACAGTTGTTTGATTCTGAGAATGATTTTAAAGAGTTAATTCGAAGGAGAGAAGTTTATACTGTAATGGAAGTTGCTACAGACAAATGTGAAGATGTAGGCAATGTGATAGAAACAATAATTGTTAAGTACGCATAATCAGCAGGTATGAGTACCATGGTTATAGTTATTATTGTGTTAGCCTTGGTGTTTGATTACATCAATGGTTTTCACGATGCTGCAAATTCAATAGCTACAATTGTAAGCACCAAGGTGTTAACACCTTTACAGGCTGTACTATGGGCAGCGCTTTTTAATTTTGTTGCTTTCTTTTTGTTTAGTGATCACGCAGTTGCAAATACAATAGCAAAAACAGTAATTGATACTTACATAACATTACCTGTGATATTAGCAGGTTTAATTGCAGCAATTTTTTGGAATCTACTTACATGGTGGTATGGTATTCCTAGTTCATCAAGCCATACTTTAATTGGTGGATTTGCGGGTGCTGCAATAACACATGCATTTGTTACGAAGGGATTTACGCCTTTTACTGAGATTATAGAAGCTGATAAAATTAGTAAAACCGTGATGTTCATTTTCTTAGCTCCATTGATTGGTATGGTAATTTCAATTTTCATTACTTTGGTTACAATTAGAAGAAACACATGGGGTAAAATAGCCATAATTTTGATGTCAACTGCGGGAATGTGGTTGATGTTTGGCATGTTTAGAGAACAAAAGTTGGATGAAAATTTAAGGAATTATTTTAATGTAGATAAATTAAGGAAAGACTATAATAATCATCCAAATGATGTAATTGTAAAAAGTAAGTTTGAAAATGCTGTAAGAAATTATCAAATTGCAAAACCATTTTTATCTGATTTCGACGAAGACGGCGAACAGAAAACAGCGAAAAAAATAGCTGATAAAATTGACTTATCTTATATCGAGGAAAACAAATTACAAGATGTTTTTTCTCGAAAATTAAAATTGGATAATTTCAGGAAAGAAGCATTTTATGATGAAACTTTAATGCCTTTGTATAAAAGTAAGTTGGCATTGGTAGATTCATGTAGAGGTTTTTTTAAATCTTATAGAAAATTAGGGGCAGACTCTGTTGCTCATGGGTGTGCTCTTGTTTTAGGTTTGAAAAACGTTGGAGATTACGAAAAGTTTGCTAATTCTTTTAATGTGAATGCTGAACAAGATTTAGCTAAGGATTTGGGTAAGGCAGATAATAGATTTTTAATATATTACATAACTATTGTAGTTGGAATTTTCATATTAAGTTATGTATGGTGTGAAAAAATTCGTAAACCTACAGCAAATCGAATGGCAAATATGTTTAAGAAATTGCAATTATTATCAAGTGCTGCATTTTCATTAGGGCATGGAGGAAATGATGCACAGAAAGTCATGGGTATAATTGGAGCTGCTTTAATTGCTAATGGTACAATAGCGGAATTTAAGGAGTTGCCTAGTTGGGTTCCATTAGCTTGTTATACTGCTATTGGTTTGGGCACATTGAGTGGTGGTTGGAAGATTGTAAAGACTATGGGAACGAGAATAACAAAAGTTACTCCTTTGGAAGGGGTTAGCGCTGAAACAGCAGGCGCAATTACTTTGTTTATGACAGAGCAAATGGGTATTCCCGTTAGTACAACTCATACTATCACAGGATCTATAATTGGTGTTGGTGCTACGAAAAGACTAAGTGCGGTTAGATGGGGTGTTACAGGTAATCTATTAGTAGCATGGTTGATAACTATACCTGTTAGTGCCGTAGTAGCTGCTATTTGTTATTGGGTACTTGGATTATGTGGAATTTAATGATTATGATTTAGAAGTGAAGCCGGATTAACAGCCCGGCTTTTTATTTTAATACGAATAATTGTTCCAGCGTTTGTATGACTAATGAAAATGATGATTGGGAAATGAATTATCTTTGATTCGCCTCAACGAGGGCGCTAATAAGAATTCAAGTTTTCATGGAAAGCAGAAAGATTAATTATTTCAAACATGATTCAGCCATCATTGATGAGGGAGCGCAAATTGGTGAAGGCAGTAAAATTTGGCATTTTTCACATGTAATGGGTACTGCAATTATTGGCAGAGGCTGTAATTTGGGTCAGAACGTTTACATCGATGCACAGGTTGTAATTGGCGATGGTGTAAAGATTCAAAACAATGTAAGTGTATATCAAGGTGTTGAGATTGGCGATGATTGTTTTTTGGGTCCGAGCTGTGTTTTCACGAACGTAACAAATCCCAGAAGTGAGGTTGTGAGGCGCCATGAATACAAGAAAACAAAACTGGGCAACGGGGTAACAATTGGTGCGAATGCTACGGTTGTATGTGGTATAGAATTGGGCGATTATGTATTTGTGGGAGCGGGTGCCGTGGTTACGAAGAGTTTTCCTGCATTTGCAATGGTTGTTGGCTGTCCGGCAATTCAAAAAGGATGGATGAGTGCATATGGGGAGAAACTGGTTTTTGATGAACAGGGTGAGGCGAAATGTGTGCAATCGGGCGTAGTATATCGCCTGGAAAATGGAATAGTAGAAAAGTTATAATTTAGGAATAGCAGATGAAAAGAAAGGTATTGGTAACAGGGGGGTTGGGCTTTATTGGGTCGCACACGGTAGTTTGCCTAAATGAGGCGGGTTATGAGCCTGTGATTATTGATAATTTAAACAATTCGCGCTTGGAGGTATTGGATGCGTTGGAGACGTTGGTTGGTTACAGGCCTACATTTGAGCAAATAGACGTGTTGGATTCTGAGAAATTGAATGCTTTGATACAGCGAGAAGGGGTTGAAGCGGTTATACATTTTGCGGCCCACAAGGCTGTAGGGGAGAGTGTTGAGAAGCCTTTGATGTATTACAGAAATAATGTTTGCGGATTGATTTTTTTGTTGGAAGTATTAAAGGCCAATGGATTAAACAATTTGGTATTTAGCAGCAGTTGCACGGTATATGGCGAGCCAAAGGAAATTCCTGTTAGGGAGGGAACTGAAACGCAGCCTGCGGCGAGTCCTTATGGTGCTACAAAGCAAATGGGTGAAGTTATATTGCGGGATAATTCTTGGTGTAATGTTCAGTGTTTGCGGTATTTTAATCCGGTTGGGGCACATGAATCTGCATTAATTGGCGAGTTGCCGTTGGGGGTGCCTAATAATTTGATTCCATTTTTAACGCAAACGGTAGCGGGAATTCGCAAGCAATTAACGGTATATGGTGGCGATTATGACACAGCTGATGGCACATGCATTCGCGATTATATTCATGTAATGGATTTGGCGGAGGCTCATGTGGCGTCGATTGATCGTTTATTTGCGAAAGCCAATGGAACTATTACGCATTACGGTAAAGAAGGTGTATTGGGTTTTGATAATTCTACTGATAATTTCGAAATTTTTAATATTGGCACAGGCAATGGGTTTTCAGTATTAGAAGTAATTCATGCATTTGAGCGTGTGAATGGAGAGAAGATACCGCATGTTATTGGTGATAGAAGAGCGGGCGATGTGGTAGCGGTTTGGGCTGATACGAAGAAGGTGAATGAGGTGTTGGGTTGGAAAGCGAAACGCGATTTGGACACCATGATGCGAGATGCTTGGAATTGGCAAAAGCGTTGTTAATCACGAATATATTCTTGTAGTTTTGTTGCCTAATTTGCTCATATGGATTTGATAGAGAATTTGGTTGAATTTGTTCAAGAAACATATAAAACCAGAGAATTTATACCGCTTCATGCTCCGGTTTTTTCTGGGAATGAGAAGAAATATGTGATGGATACCTTGGACTCAACCTTTGTTTCATCGGTTGGTGGGTATGTAGACAAATCGGAGGCGATGATGGCAGAAATTTCGCATAGCAAGCGTGCTGTTGCAGTTGTAAATGGCACTGCTGGATTGCAAGTAGCCTTACAATTGGCTGGGGTTACCTATGGAGATGAAGTAATATCTCAAGCGTTATCATTCGTGGCAACGGCTAATGCTATAACTCATTTGGGCGCTGTTCCAGTTTTTTTGGATGTAGATTACGATACCATGGGGTTATCGCCCGATGCTGTTCAAGCATTTTTGGAGGAATTTGGAGAGATTAGAGACGGAGGATGTTTTAATAAGAAAACAGGTAGAAGAATTGCGGCTTGTGTTCCGATGCATACGTTTGGATTTCCTGTTCGGATTGCGGCCCTGATTAAGATTTGTAATGATTGGAATTTTCCTTTGGTGGAGGATGCGGCTGAATCGATTGGTAGTTACGTGGGCGATAAGAGTACGGGTTCCTTTGGGTTATTGGGAGTGTTTTCTTTTAATGGCAACAAGATTGTTACTAGCGGCGGCGGCGGTATGATTGTAACTCAAGACGAGGAATTGGGAAAATTGGCGAAGCATATTACTACAACGGCCAAGGTTCCGCATCCTTATGAATATGTACATGATCATGTGGCATATAATTTTCGTTTACCGAATTTAAATGCGGCGTTATTGTGTGGTCAGTTGGAAATGTTACCGAAATTTTTGGCTAACAAGCGTGAATTGGCAGGGCGATACGCTTCATTTTTTGACGGATCAGGCATGAAATTCAGGCAGGAAATGGATGGGACTACGGCCAATTATTGGCTGATGTGTGTGGAGGCAGACGATGCAGCACAGAAGGAAGAAATATTGAAGCGAACAAATGCTGCTGGCGTTATGACTCGTCCTATCTGGCAGCTGATGTATCGATTGCCGATGTATGCAAAATGTTACAGGGATTCTCAGGTGAATGCGGAGTTCTTGGAACAACGCATCGTGAATTTGCCAAGCAGTATTACTCCGTAATTTGGGGGTTTCTGCGGTGGTTAATTGGAAGGCAGGGCCTTAGGCTAATGGGGTAACAAATTACTTTTTACCAAACCAGTTGAATCTTGATTTAGAAGGGGTAGGTTCTTTTCTTGTAGATTCAGCGTTTAGGGCTGGGAATGGGGTAGGTTGTTTGTAATTGGGGCTTGTAGGATCTACTGAGGAGTAGCTAGGTTGTGTAGCCGGTGATGGAATAGGTTGGCTTGCGGGTGAAGTTGCTACTTGTGTTTTTACTTCCACAGTTTCTTCTTGGTAAGTACCTTTAGCCATCAAATATTCCTTGTTTAATTCTTCTTCTATGACAACTTTTTCTTCTAATTCTGCTGCTGATGGTGTGAAGTTAGAATCACCTTGAATTAAAGTATCTTTAATTTGCTTTTGTAGGTTATTGATCATCAGTGTAAATACATCTTTTGATCCTCTTACTTTGGCGATAGAATAGCAACCTATCAACTGTCCGATTATTTGAAGAGAAAGTGAACGTGCGTCTGTGTTATTTTTCAATTCTCCGTTAGCACGACCTGTAAGGATGGCTTTTTGGAGCAATTTTACTTGCATTTCATGTACCGTTTCAAGTTTTTCGCGGAAGAGTGCATCGACGTGGCTCATTTCTGTCATTAGGTTTGATAATACATCGCCGCGTTTCACACTATTTTCGGTAGCCTGATTTTTCTCGTTTTCTAAGATTTGAAGGATGGCATTGCCTATACCTTTTTGGATATTGGCGATGGGTGCCCATTTGTTTTCGTAATGGGGGAGCATCATTTCATCGATTACGGCGTATCCTAATTCCAATTTATTAGGGAAGTAGTGATAGAATGCACCTTTGGTGATTTTGAGTCGAATAATTTCCTTATCGGTACGAAGGGTTTCGAATCCAGAGGTTTGGATTGCTTCGAAGCAACGTTGTAGGATTAGGGTACGAGTATTTGTGCTCATGATCGTTTAGATGAAATGGGCAACAAATATACCTACTAGTATGTAAAAATGTGCATAAGTATGTGGAAAAAGTTAAAAATCATTGAAATTCAATTAATTATAAGTTGTGAATAGTGAAAAAGGGTTTGTAATCATAGTGGAATTTGGTTGAAAATGATAAGAATGGGAGTTAAAAAATTGAAGATTGGACAAGAAATAGGACAGAACAGACCGGGAAGTATGGATGGTGTTGTTAGGATTATATTAGTTTTTTGAGGGCAAGATTGATTACCGAGGTGAAGTTTTAGGTGAAATACAAATCTATTTAAGAAAGGGTTTGATTTCTTTTGTGAAGAACGTAGTATTTTTTAAAGCACCTTGAAAATTGAGGTGATAGGGTGATTTATGGGAGAAGTTTTTAGGAAATAGTTGTTGTTGGTTAATGTAAGGAGCATGAGATTGAAGAAAATCGGTAAGGTGGGCTGGAATGTTACAATTTCCAGAAACCAGTGGTTCAAAACGGAATACGTGTTTTCCCTTTTGGTTTTGAAGAATAGAAATTGTGTTATTTATGTAAGTAGTATCAAAGTAGGTAATATTAATTCTTGCATATTTGAGAAATTCTGGGTTGTAAGAAAAGTAGTCGTTTGGTTTTCCGTTTGAGAAATTATCTATGGTTGAATAATATTTATTTTCTGTAAGAATATGAAAAACATTGTTTGCGATATTGTTGTAATTTCTAAAGGATTTTAAAAGGTGTAAGGGATAGTTTTTATAAAGAGATTGCCATCTGTTTTGGTTCATTCGAATAACGAAGTCGGCATTGTAAACGGGGCTAAATGATTCAAAGTTAAATAGATTTAAAGGCAAGCAGTAGACAACAATATCTTGATCGGTTATGTTGTTATCTTTCATGTTTTCGAGGAGAGGGAATAGGCCGGCACTAAGGGAAGTATGGAGTTTGATAATTTGATAATCGGGCGGAATACTTTTACTGAGTAATGAGTCGTTGTAGTTATAATCTAGGTTTGAGCAGCCAACGAGGATTATGCGTTTTTTATTTTGTGTAGCAATAACGTTGTTTTTAAAATTTACTTTTTTAAAGGAAGCAATGAGGAGGACAAAGAGTATGAGCAACAACGAAAAGGTGAAGAGGGAGATTTTCAGTATTGTTTTAAATACTGGAAATGTTTTAAAAATCAAAGTAGATGAATTGTTGTTCATTGGAAGTAGTAAGATAATTGACAATAATGAGAACAATAGCTGAATAGATGCTTAACTTGAGATATCGATTTAACTGATTAATTTTATTGTTGTAGAATATGAATTCTATGATAACGAGTAAGAAAAAATAGATTAGTGGTAATCTTTGGTATTTGGGCAGGCTAGGGTGCAATATTATTTGGGAAACCATATAATTTGCTGTGCTTAAATTTGGTGCTCTAAAGTAGATCCATAGCATGTTAACGGAGAAGAAGGTAAAGATTGCTGTCAGGAATCCGGGCAATTTGATGGTAAAAAAATGCTGTATATTTTTATCAATAATTAGTAGGAGACCATGTATGGAGCCCCAAATAAGAAATGTATAATTTGCGCCGTGCCAAATACCAGAGATGGTGAACACTAAGAAGTAGTTGAATGCATTACGCCATTTACTATTTCTATTGCCACCAAGGGGGATAAACAAGTAATCTTTGAACCATGTTGACAAGGAGATATGCCATCTTTGCCAGAATTCTGTGATATTTTTACTTAAGTAGGGAAGTTTAAAATTCTCCATCAATTCAAATCCTAATAACCGTGAGCATCCTCTTGCGATATCTGAGTATCCAGAAAAATCGCAATAAATTTGAGCGCTGAAATAAATGCTTGCAAGCAGAATTTCTCCACTGCCAAAATCTAGGTAGTTTGAAAAAACGTCATTTACATAGGGTGAAAGTGAGTCGGCGATTACTATTTTTTTTAGGTAACCTAATGCAATTAGATTAAGTGCTGTTACCACTTTTTGGTTATCAACGGAATGAATTTGTCTGAATTGGGGTAAAAGGTGTTTGGATCGTTGAATAGGACCTGCTACTAAATGCGGGAAGAAAATGACAAAGGTTGTGAAATAGATATAGTTTTTTTCTGGTTCGATATCGTTTTTGGAAACATCCAAAATATAACCTAGGCATTGAAACGTATAGAATGAAATTCCTATTGGAAGTATGATTTTATAATGGGGTAATGATTTGGTTGATAAATCGTTTAGTATATCAATAAAGAAGTTGGTGTATTTGAAATAGCAGAGGAGTGCGATGTTAACGAGAATTGCAAAAAGGGTTAGGTATTTGAATTTTTTTGCATGTATAAGTATTGCGAGAAAGTAGTTAACAGTGATGCATGAAACCATTAGCATCAACAGATTCACTGACCAATACCCATAGAATATTAAACTGGCAATGAAAAGTGAAAAAATCTTCGATTTTTCTGTTTTTGCAATTAACCAGTATGTAACCAATACAACTGCAAAAAAGAGAACAAATGTAATACTGTTAAATAGCACGTATTTATTTTATACAAAAGTATGATGAGAATAACTTATAAAAAAGCCAGCAACTTAAAAGATGCTGGCTTGCTAACACAGGGTTAATTTGGTGTTAAATTAAGGTTTAATTCTTCCGTACATTCTAGGGAACGGGATGGATTCACGTACGTGTTTAAGTTTGCAAATCCAAGTAACTAGTCGTTCAAGGCCAAGTCCGAAGCCGGCATGGGGCACAGATCCGAATCTACGCAAATCCAAATACCATTCAAATTCTTCCATAGGGAGTTGGTGTTCGTGGATTTTTTGGGTTAGCATGTTCACATCGGTTTCTCTTTCTCCTCCGCCAACGATTTCTCCGTAGCCTTCTGGAGCTAGAACATCTACACCTCTAGCGAAGCGTTCATCATCTGGGTTTCTCTTCAAATAGAAGGCTTTCACTTCGTGAGGCCAATCATATACCATAACTGGAGAATCGAACAAACGGGTTAAAACAGTTTCATCTGAACCTCCGAAGTCGTTACCATATTCAAAGTTTTTGGCACTGGCGATCCATTGAGGGATGTTGCGCAAATCTTCTTCGATATCGGTTTTATCTTGTTTGAGTTGAATAATTTTGGTTTGGTGGAAATTGATTTCACCTTTTTTCAATCCTGGGGTGGCAAGTTTTGCTTCACGATCGGCGATTTCAGCGTCTATTTCTTGCAATTTGGCTTGTGTTTTTGCCAATTCTTCTTCAAGTGAGGTGATGCTATTCACGCCGTTCACGTTTTCATCGCCCTTAATAATGCGTACTGCTTGATCGTACGTCATTCTTGGGAAAGTTTTCAAACTTGATTCGAGCACGGAAGTATCTCTACCGATTGTTTCGAGTTCATGTTTGCAATTTTCGAGTACGCGTTTGATAACGTGTTGTAGGAAACCTTCGATACAATCCATGTTTTTGAAGATATCATAGAATGCCATTTCGGGTTCAATCATCCAGAATTCGGATAGGTGGCGGCGGGTTTTAGATTTTTCGGCGCGGAAGGTAGGTCCGAAGGTATAAATTTTACCCATTGCCATTGCCATGGCTTCACCATAAAGCTGACCGCTTTGAGAGAGGTAAGCAGGTTGGCCATAGAAATCGGTTTCGAACAGGGTTGAGGTACCTTCACAGGCGTTTCCGGTGAAGATGGGTGCATCCATTTGAACAAATCCTTCTTTTTGGAAGTATTCATGAATGGCGAAGGTGATGGTATTTCGGATGCGCATGATGGCCCATTGGCGGGTTGAGCGCAACCAAAGGTGGCGTTGATCCAATAGGAATTCAATACCGTGTTCTTTTTTGGCGATGGGGTAATTTTCGGAAGTACCCACAAGGATGAGGTTGGTAACTTGAATTTCTACGCCACCAATTTGTTTTTCATCGGCGAGCACGTTACCGGTAATTTCAATGGAACATTCTAGGGAAAGCGACTGAGCAATTTCAAGATCATTGCTGCTTGCATTTTCTTCAGTTACAACACATTGGCAGAATCCGGTGCCATCGCGAAGGATGATAAAAGCGATACCTTTTCCTTCCCGTTTATTGGCCACCCAACCGCGCAGGGTTACTGACTGTCCAACATGCTTTGACAAATGTTCGATGGAGGTAGTGGATTTTGAAAGATCTAAATGTGTCATGACTTGATTACAAAGATAGTGCGGAAGGTGAAAAGAGAATAATATTTTCATGGCATAATTTTTGATGATTGGGCGAAATTTTTCTTTAGATTTGTAGGGTATGGCACTAAAGCAGGAACTTGCCCAGAAGATGTTGCAGAAGCTGAGTCCGCAGCAGATTCAGTTTATCAAGTTATTGCAGTTAAACACCTTGGATTTTGAGGAGAAGGTGAGTCAGGAATTGTTAGACAATCCGGCATTGGAGCCTGGGGATAAGGTTGACGATCCTGAGGATTTCAAATTTGAGCGCGAGGCTGGTTCTGAGAAGCAAGCTGAGAGCGATTATGGCGATGATGCTGAAGACAAGGCTTGGGAGGATCATCAGCAGGAGATTAATGTAGAGGAGTTATTGCGTGCGGGTGGTGAGGATGAGTATGGCAGTTTCAGGATGGGTGAAGATTACCAGAATGAGGAACAGAAGGAGATGCCAATTGCTTCACAGGGTACGTTTTATGAATATTTGGTAGAGCAGGCGGATGCTACTTTTACGGATGAGAAGGAGTTGATGTTGGCGTATCACCTGATTGGCAGTTTGGAAGATGATGGATACTTGCGCAGGGAGTTAAGGGCGATTGTGAATGATTTGGCGTTTAACGAGAATATCATCACGAATGAGGATCAGTTGGAGCGCATTTTGATTAAGATTCAGAATTTTGATCCAGCGGGAATAGCTGCGAGGGATTTGCAGGAGTGTTTATTGTTACAATTATACAAGAAGGATTACGGCGAAAGCAAGGCGATTGACAACGCTGAGCGCATATTAAATGAGCAATTCGAGGCGTTTACGAAGAAGCATTACGAGAAGATTTGTAAGAGTTTAAAGATTACGGATGCGCAGTTGAAGGATGCGATGGGTGAGATTTTGAAATTGAATCCAAAGCCAGGTGATGTGGGAGCGGTGAATGTAAAGACTCAGTATATCATTCCGGATTTCACGGTTACGAATGATGATGGGAATTTGCAGGTTCG
>JAGKXC010000107.1 GCA_021151535.1 Sphingobacteriia bacterium
TTGCGCCGCAGGCGATTAAGGTATCGCCCTGCCACAAAGAATCTGAGGGCTGCAACGAAAGACAGGCTTTGGCCAAAGGTTCTGTGGGTAAGATATGACCGTTGATATACAACGTTGCAGCCTGAGTAGGCTGCGGAAATTTCACCGATAAATAATCTCTTGTTACAAAACCAAAATGCGGGTTGGCTGTGAATTCTTGAAATCCAGAAGCCGATTCTGCGCCAGCTAAGGCCAACGTATCACCACCCATCATCTCGTACACCCACTTTTCTGCAAGGGTGAAAATTCCGCAGCGCATGTCGGCGGCAGGGCGCGTTAAAGCCATCGGATACAAGTCGCTGATGCTCTGGGATTCAAAAAAACTCAAAACCATACCACAAATTTACTCCCCCTACGCCAAAGTTCCTTGCCTAACAATGAAAAAGGCCGCCATTGGCAGCCTTTTCAAAATATTTTTGAAGAACGCATGGTCTTTTGTCAACCCTACATCCCCTAAAAGAATCCTACAACTAAGTGTAAGATTACTTCTTTGCGTAACGCTTCATGAACTTGTCGATACGACCCGCAGTATCAACCAAGTTTTGCTTACCAGTGTAGAAAGGATGTGATTGAGAAGAAATCTCTAACTTGTACAAAGGATACTCGTTACCGTCTTCCCATTTGATGGTTTCCTTGGTCTCTACGCAGCTATGTGTAAGGAAAGTGTAATCGCAGCTCATGTCTTTGAAAACTACTTTTCTAAAGTTCTTTGGATGGATATCTGCCTTCATAATTCTAAATTTCGGTTTTTAAGGGGTGCAAAGATATTAAATTGTTTTCAATCTATCAATGCAAATTCTAAAAGTCTTCTTCAATCTTTGAGAAAATTTTCACCTGATGGCAAAAATCACCCCACAAATCTTCCCATTTGTACTTTCGTTTAACGACCATCGCCCTGAAAATTTCCCCAACCCCTAGAAAGTTGGCCACGATCTGCTTTAATTTCCTAAATCGTTGGGACTTGATTCTTCCTCGTCTTTGGGTTTGCGTTTCGTGCAATTCAGCAAACTTTGGTCAAACCCGTCAGGAGCATCCAATGGATCCGTGCTCACGCCCGAGGTTTTATCCGCCATCGCCGATTTCATGAAATAACCATAAATCGGCAATGCCATTGCCGAACCTTGACCAATTAATCCACCCCTGATTCTCACCGTTGGATCGTCTGCGCCAACCCACGTTGCGCAAACTAAATTCTTGGTTAATCCCATGAACCAGCCATCTGCAGAACCTTGGGTAGTACCTGTTTTGCCCGCAACATGGCCCTCGATGGCAAAATCTGCACCACGCAAACGAGAACCCGTTCCGCCATTTACCACATTTTCCAACATCCTGAAAATCATATAAGCTTTCTCTGAACTCAAAACCTGGTCGGTTTTGGGGTTGTTGAACTCTTCTAAAATATTTCCGTCTTTATCCTCAATGCGCAACAAGAATGTAGGTTCTATCCATAAACCATTGTTGGCAAATGCGCTGTAGGCAGAAGCCATTTCGAAAGGACTTAATTCCATCGTACCCAAACAAATAGAGGGAACTTTGGGAATTCGGCCTTCTTCAATGCCTACACGTTCAGCAAATTTCACCACAATTTCAGGAGCATCCTCTCCCAAACTTTTCATGATTTGCGCAGTAATTAAATTGTCTGATAAAGCCAATCCCTTACTCATAGTCCAAACACCACCAGATTTGCCATCGGCATTTCTGGGACTCCATTCTTCGCCACCGGAGAAGAATACCGTTCTTTCCCTTGGGTATTCTGTGCATGGTGTAACTTGGTTAATGTCTATCGCCGTTGCATAAACAATGGGCTTAAAGGTAGAACCTACCTGTCTGCGAGCATTGCGATTTACATGGTCGTACTTGAAATATTTGTGGTTCACACCGCCAACCCAAGCCTTTACATGGCCCGTTTCAGGTTCAACGGCAATAAATCCTGCATGCAGTATTTTTTTGATATAGGCCATGGAATCATAGACCGACATCACGGTATCTTTATCGCCCTGCCATGAGAAAACGGTCATGCGAATGGGTTTCTTTAATTCTGCTAAAATTTTGGCAGAATCATCGCCCAATTGTTCTTCCAAACCTTTCCAACGTTCTGTGCGCTTCAATGCATTTTCAATGAAACCGGGAATAACGCCATAGTTGGTTACATAGCGCCAAGGTTTTTCCTTGCCCCAAGATTTATAGAATTGATTTTGCAATTTTGGCATATGCGATTTAACTGCATTTTCCGCAAACTGCTGCAATTTCGGATTGATAGAGGTGTATATTTTTAAACCACTTCTGTATAAATCAACGCCATGTTCTTTGCACCAAGGCTTCAAGTATTCGCCCAAATAAAACTTGAAATAAGGAGCCAAACCGTCCATTTCTGCCGAGCGGTAATTTAGAACAATGGGCTTGGACTTTAGGAGGGTAGTACTATCGTCAGTTAGAAATCCGTATTTGTTCATTTGTTCCAAAACGGTGTTTCTGCGAGATAAAGATTTATCGGGGTTGAATTTGGGGTTGTAGCGGTGATTGGCCTTCAGCATGCCGATTAAAACTGCCGCTTCCTCAATATTCAAATCAATGGGCTTCTTATTAAAAAACTCCTTAGACGCAGCTTCAATACCAAATGAAATACCTGAAAACGGAACGGTATTTAAATACATCGTGATGATTTCATCTTTGGTGTATCTACGTTCCAATCGCACAGAAATAACCCATTCTTTAAATTTTTGAAGGATCATTAAAAACTTGTTGCTCGGTTTTTTAAAACGATAGAACAAGTTCTCACTCAATTGCTGGGTTAGGGTACTGGCACCACCATCTGCTCCCAAAGCGGCAACGGCTCTTATGGTACCGCGAATATCCACTCCTGAATGCTTGCGAAAACGCACATCTTCCGTTGCTTCTAAAGCATTAAAAACGCAAGGAGCAATGTCTTTATGCTGGGTGTTAATACGGTTTTCTAAATAAAATGTACCTAGTAAATTGCCGTCATCACCAATGATTTCAGAGCTCAATGCATTTTTGGGGTTTTCCAAATCTTCCACTTCGGGCATATCGCCAAAGCCGCCAATGGTGGCAAGGAAGAACATCAAAAACACAAAAATAGTTCCTCCAAAAAGGAAGTACCAGAACTTTTTGATGAAGGAGAATTGAAAATCGTTTGATTTTGCCATGAGATTGTACTGCGAATATACACAGGATTTTGGCGGAATTATTCGCCAGGAAAATCCAAATATCCCCTAAAGTCCAATGTTCTATTCAAAACTACATAATTGCCCATAGAAATAGGCTTGCAGTTGTACTCCATGATGCCTTTAGATAGAAAAATATCGCTAGAATTTTTAACGATATCGGCGTATTTCTGTGCTTCAACGGGTTTGCTGAAATTGCGAATCACAATCACCGAATAGGAACCCATCGGCATGGCCGGAGTAATTTCTAATCCGGTTTCAAAAGAGAAATTCTTCTTGTTGAAATCGCTTAAAATTGATCGGGTTAGGTTCACATTTGTGCCCTTGGGAACCGCAAAAACAACGGTAAGTTCTTCTTTGCCATCCCATTTTTTATAGGGCGATGCATTGCTGGTTCCGGTCATGTTTCCGGTAGTTACCGTACCTGTGGTTGCCGTATTGGAAGTTCCTGTAGCACCAGAAACGCCGCCCGTGGCAGCCGCAATTTTCTTGGCATCCTCCATCTTTTTGTAAGCCTCTACCACATCTTTTGCCCGTAATCCAATAGGATCCGTTGGGTAATCGCTGCCCACCTGCTCCATCAATGAAATGCCTTTTACTTTATCGCCAGAACGAATTATGCTGCTGGCATAAATAAAATCAATTTGCGCCTGTTGCTGATTGCCCGCATAATCCTTATCGATCTGCTGTTTCAACTTTGCCACTTCCTCAAATTTTTCTGCTTTATAGGCATTGCCCATCTGAGATACAAGACTGTCTATCAATTTGTTATTGCCTGTAGAAATGGATTCCAATGTTTGGCCACTTTCCAACATCCGCACATAAATACTTTTTGGGTAAGTGGTTATTAATTTAGATTTGTACTGATCTGCCAAAGCATAATCGCCGGTGCTGCGCGCAATTTTAATGATTTCATAATGGGCCTGGGGCGATAACTCACTGTTCGGGAATCGCTGAATTAAATTCATGTACAATTCCAAAGCACTGCTGGGTTCATTTAATCTATTTTGGTAAATCTGCGCTGCGGCAAATTCAGATTTTTCAATTTTTTCTAGGGCGATTTTTTTCGCTGGGCCAGAAAACGGCAATCCGGTGTAATATTTTTTCTCGTCGGGGGGAATGTTCTTGGGCATCGACAAAGTATCAATAGCCGCTGTTTTGACATCATTGCCGGTGTTCTTTCCGGTTTTTCCATTGCCTGGGTTGTTGCCATTGGCATTGCCACCTGCTGAGCCATTTCCGCCACCGTTTGAAGCCGTATTGCCATCAGCGCCAGTGCCATCGCCAGATTTTTTATCGCCGCTATTCACATCCTCCAAATTGGTTTTGCGGTTGCTGTAGCGCCAGTAATCTGAGTTTTCACGTTTTCCCCACATCCGTTCAAAATCTTGCTTGCCTTTTAAACGTTGGGCCGGATTATAAAACGGGAAGGATGATTGTCCTGCAGTTGCCATTCCGCCGCCGCCGCTATTCATAGGAGCAAAATCAGGATTTCCCGGGAAACCAGCGGCGGCATTGTTGGTTTTACTCATTTGCGCCGCTCTTTCAGCAGCCCTTTGCGCTTCCGCCTTTTCTCTTGCTATTGCCTCCGCAATTTTTGCGCTTCTCCAATTAGCATCGTTGGCCATTTTTAACAAACTATCTTGATCAGTAAAGGTGAGAACCTCCTTTAGTAGATCCGATAAAATATCATTTTTGGCGGCTATCGCAGCAAAATTGGGATGTTTTTCATCAATGATTGCGTTGGCAGAATCGAAGTATTTAGCCGATATCGCGTATTGTTTTCTGTTGAAGAAATAATCGCCCAATGATAAATAACCGTTGGATTTTTGAACTTTATCAGTGGATACCATCACTGCTTGCTGGTAGCGTTTGATGGCTATTGCATCGCGTTTGGCCTTTAATTCATTGTTGCCCATGCTGATGTAAATGGTGCCGAGGAAATCTATGTTTTTCTCGTCTTTTAGCATGCGACCCAAAATCACGTTTGCCTTAGAGTAATTCTCTTGTTGTTCGCTCAAAATAGCCACTTGCGCCATTTTTGCTCGGAATGCAATCTCATAAGGAGGATTGAATCGGGCGATTTTCGCAAAATGTACTTCCGCTTTCTGGTATTCTTTTTCTTTCAAATAACATTCACCGAGGGCAAAATGCACGCGGTATTTATCGATGCGCTGCTTCACATGAGGAAGCGCTTCTTCCAATGGCTTGATGGCTTGACTGTACTTTCCCAATTCAATTTGGATAGCTCCTTGTAAAAAATGGGCTTCAGGCAGTAATTCTTTGGGGAATTCTGGCTTTTTGATGAGGGTATTAAGCAAAACGTCGGCATCTGCAACCCGTTTTTTCATTACCAGACATCTTACCGTCCAAAGTTGTGCTTGAAAAGTAGCAATAGGATCTTTGAAATGTTCGATTACGTATGTAAATAAGTTCTCAGCCGCAGTAATTTCGCCTTTTAGAAAGTACGCTTTACCGTTGAGCAAATAGGCATCATCTACCCAGCGTGAACGGGGATGGCGATCAATCATGGTAGAAGCTTTTTTGATAACTTCGTCCATGGC
>JAGKXC010000108.1 GCA_021151535.1 Sphingobacteriia bacterium
GTAGCGGGAACAGGACTCGAACCTGTGACCTTCGGGTTATGAGCCCGACGAGCTACCACTGCTCCATCCCGCGATATATTTCGTAGCCCGTAGGGGAATCGAACCCCTCTTTCATCCGTGAAAGGGACGTGTCCTAACCGATAGACGAACGGGCCATCTAAGGGGCTGCAAAAATACAAATGAAACTTGAATTTCCAAACATTTACTGAAAAAAACAGCAGAAAATGTTAGGCAATGTTTTCATACCATTTGATTCCGCCATCGCCCCAAAGCTCTTCTAGGCGGTAAAACCCGCGTTTTTCCTCAGAAAATACGTGAACTACCACATTTACGTAATCCAACAATACCCATTCCGCTTCATCGTTACCTTCTCTGTGTCTTGGTCTTTCTCCAAGCGTTTTTCTTACCTCTTCCTCCACACTATCCGCCAATGCGTCTACCTGTCTGGCAGAACCACCATGACATAAAACAAAGAAATCTGCCATAGCAGATCCGGTGCTTCTCAAATCCATTGCACAAATATTGATTCCTTTTTTCTCTTGTAGACCTTTTACGATTACCTCTACCAATGCTTCAACTGGAGCTGCATGATTCTTTTTCGCCATGAATACTTTTATTTTGCTACAAAGTAACAATCAATTTGTCAGAAATTCAGTTTTATAAACAGTTAGAACACCTAAAGTTGTTTTTTGTGGAGGAATGTACTTCTACCCAAGAAGCAATTTTACAATCAATTACCGATGCATCTATTTGGGAAATGGGCCTTTCTCCCAACCAAGCCATCGCGCTGTTTACTGATTTTCAATCTGCTGGTAAAGGGCAAAATAACAATCACTGGCAATCTAAAAAGGGTGAAAACATGATGGTTACAATGGCCATGCAGCTGGGCGCAGAGGTAATGACAGATTTGGTTGCGCTCAATAAATCCATTGCGGTTTCAATTTGTAGAGAGCTTCAAGAAGCCGTTGGTAATCATAGTTTTATTCGAATCAAGTGGCCCAATGATTTGTTTTATAATAACCTTAAAGTGGGCGGCTTGCTGATGCAAGTAGTGCAAGAGAAAGGTGCAAGAATTTTGGTTTTGGGTATCGGAATCAATGTGAACCAGGCTGAATTTGAACCTGAATTGTCAAAATATGCTGTTTCCTTGAAGCAAATTTTGGGAGAAAATTTATCAATGCACGCTTTACTTGAACGAATTTTGAATCAACTAAGTGTAAGAAAATTATCGCTTATTACGTCGCATTCTGATTTTCATAGGCTGCTTTGGAACTTACATATTGAGGTGCCGTTGGAACTCAATGATAATTGGAAACTACAGTTACAACCGCATTTGGATGAAAACGGCCAATTAAAGGGAAAACTTTTTGGAGTGGATCAAATCGGCCGATTAATGGTGGAATTGCCCAATCAAGAAATTCACTTCTTTAATCACGGCGAAGCGAGAATTGCATTTGATAAATAGGATTTTTCATCATTTTTTTAATAAATGCTATATTGAAGTAAACGAATGGATTATATTGCCGTCTTAAGTGTAATTTGATTCCATTTTTATGAATCGTAAACAATTTTTTGAATCGCTAATCGCTAAGAATTCCTCACAGATTTCGGGCGATGATGTGAATGCAAAACTTCAAACCAAAACTGTAGGTAGAAGAACCAGTACCGGAATTAATGAATACACCGGCACATTTGGTGATGCCGAGTTGATGCATTTGCTTAGAAGATCATTATTTGGCGTTAAAGTTTCTGATTGGAAAAATTTCCAAGGAAAATCTTTGAAAACTGTAGTGGATAGTTTGTTATCGCCAACTGTTACCCAACCCAACCCACCTATCAATTATTATGGATCTGTGGTAAACGATCCCAATGTTCCATTGGGAAGCACTTGGGTAAATGCGCCATTGGATCCCAATGTTGAGCCCAATAGAAAAGGTGGAGTTAAAGCTTGGTTCTGGGGTTTAACAGCATTTCAGAATACGGATTTGCTGCAAAAAATGGTGATGTTTTGGCATAATCATTTTGCTATTCAATTCTTGGATATTCCCGATTCTAGGGCTTGTTATACCTATTTGAAAACGATTCACACCCATGCTTTGGGTGATTTAAAAACACTTACCAAAGCTGTAACTGTTGATCCTGCAATGTTGTTTTATTTGAATGGGCGATTGAATACAAAGGTTGCTCCTGATGAAAACTATGCACGTGAATTACAGGAGTTGTTTACCGTAGGCAAAGGTCCAAATTCAAAATATACCGAGGATGATGTTAAACAAATTGCCAAAATTTTAACCGGTTGGAATATCAATCCATTAACCAACCCATTTTCTACTGCATTTGTGGCCTCTAATCATGATACCAAAGACAAAGTACTTTCTAGTTTTTACGGTGGCGTAACCATCAAAGGAAGAACAGGGTTGACAGCTGGGGAATTGGAATTGGATGATTTACTAACTGCCATTTTTAACACAGATGAATCTGCTCAATTTATTTGTAGAAAACTTTATCGATTCTTTGTTTACTACGAAATTGACAGTAATACTGAAACCAATGTTATTGCTCCATTGGCGAAGGTTTTCAAAGATTCTGGCTACGATATCAAAACTGTTTTACGCACTTTGTTAATGAGTGAACACTTCTTTGATTCATGGAACAGAGGTTGTATAATTAAGGATCCAATTACGCATCAGGCAGGTTTCTGCAGACAATTGGAAATTGCATTTCCGGCACCAACTAACTATTTGTTGCATTATCAGATGTTAGGTTTGGGTCAGGGCTATGGCCAAGTTACACAGATGAACTATGGAGATCCACCAAACGTGGCTGGTTGGCCAGCTTGGTATCAAGAGCCATTGTATAGCCGTAGTTGGATAAACAGCGATACCCTTCCAAAGAGAAATCAATTTACGGATTACTTGCTTTATATAGGTCATAAAATTGGCACTTTTACTTTGATGGCTGATCCTTGGATTGTAGTAAAACAGTTTAGTAATCCAGGTGTTGCAGATGATTTGATTAATGATACAATCACATTTATGTTACCAGAGCCTTTAACTAGCGCTCAAGTTGCAAGTATTAAAGCCATTTTGTTGCCTGGAGGAATTCCCGATTACAATTGGGCGGATGAATATCGCGCAGCAACAACACCTAGCGACCCCAATTATAATACGGCATATAGCAGTGTAACTTCAAAATTGAAGTATATGTTTAAGTTTATCATGAATTTAGCTGAATATCAGTTAAGCTAATCGCCCTACTATGAAAAGAAGAAGTTTTGTAAAAACAGCGGCGGCGGCAGGAACGCTAATGCCATTTACCCTTTCAGGTATGGGGGTGAAAACTTATGAGGATTCTCCATTGCTGCAAGTGCTAGGAAGACGTGCATCTGCAAACGATAAGATATTGGTAATTATTCAGTTACAAGGTGGAAATGATGGATTAAATATGCTTATCCCTGTAGATCAATATTCGAACCTAAGCAAAGCAAGGAACAATATTTTGCTTCCTGAGGCCAAAGTTTTATCATTGAATGGAAAAACAGGGGTTGGTTTGCACAACAAAATGACGGGTTTGCAGAATATGTATAATTCAGGGTTGGTGAATGCTATCCAAAGTGTAGGTTATCCTACTCCGAATTTTTCTCATTTTCGTTCATCTGATATTTGGATGAGTGGTTCCAATTCTGATGAAGTTCTGTCAACAGGTTGGTTGGGCAGGTATCTGGACATGGTTTATCCCAATTTCCCGGATCAATATCCAAGTGCTAGTATGCCGGATCCATTGGCGATTCAAATTGGAATGGTGGTTTCATTGCAAACCATGGGGCCGAGTGTAAATATGGGAATGGCGATTACCGATCCAAGTAATTTTTATGATTTATTGGATGGAAGTACGGGCCAAACACCTGCTACTCCCTATGGCGATGAATTGGCATTCTTGCGTTTGGTAACCCAACAAACCAATGAATATGCCGGAGTGATAAAAACTGCTGCCTCAAAAGGAAGAAATCTGTCTACGAAGTATCCAACCACTGGAATGACAAGTCTTTCCGATCAGTTGAAAATCGTAGCCAAATTGATCAATGGCGGATTGAAAACCCCGATTTACATGGTTACTTTGGGTGGATTTGATACCCATAGTCAGCAAGTGGATAGCAGTGATTCAACGCTTGGTAACCATGCAACTTTGTTACAGCACTTGAGCGATTCAATTGCCGCGTTCCAAGATGATATAAAGTTGATGGGTGTGCAAGATCGGGTTGCAGGAATGACGTTTAGTGAGTTTGGAAGAAGGATTATGAGTAACGCGAGTACAGGAACAGATCACGGTGCAGCAGCGCCAATGTTTGTATTTGGTACCTCAGTTCAGCCGGGAATTATCGGTGCAAATCCTACTATTGCTAGTACGGTTACTGTTAACGATAATGTTCCAATGCAGTATGATTTTAGGCAAGTGTATGCATCTGTTTTGCAGGACTGGTTTGGTTTGAGTGATTCGGAATTGAAAATTGCCATGGGCAATAAAGATTTCAATACCTTGCCAATCTTTAAAAATAACAAGGCAGAAATTGAAGATTACATTGATTTGGTAAGCAGAATTTCCTTGAAAAGAATATATCCAAATCCGGCTTATGGCGATGTGAAAATTGATTATTTTACAGAATCTGGCCGGGTGAAATTGGTATTATTTGATGCAAGGGGAACGCAAATTGAAACGATTGTAGATGAGTGGCATACGCATGGCGACTTTACGGCGGTATTGAATACCAATCACTTACAATCAGGAAACTATATTGTTCAGATGGTTCAAGGCAACAAGAGGCTTTCGGAAGTTCTTTTGGTTCCATAAATTTGAATAAAAAAAATAATTGGGTTGTGTTTTTTTAAGAACAATCGGTATATTTGCAACCCCAAATTGCCCTATCGTCTAATTGGCAGGACAGCAGGTTTTGGTTCTGTATGTCTAGGTTCGAGTCCTAGTAGGGCAACCACAAGAAGGTTTGATGATATCCTCACTGGTATCAGTGGAGAGAGACAGTAAAATCGATTTTATGACATCTTTAATACACCCAGTAAAAATTTTCGCAGGTTCTGCGTCTTCTGCTCTAACAACTAGCATTTGTGAGTATTATGGTTCTCCTAAAGGGGATATGATTGTTCAGCGTTTTAGCGACGGTGAATTTCAGCCAGTGTTCAATGAAAGCGTTAGAGGTTGTGATGTTTTCATCGTTCAGAGTACTTATCCTTCTACAGATAATTTATTTGAATTATTAATGGCGATCGACGCTGCCAAGCGTGCTAGTGCCAATTACATCACTGCGGTGTTGCCATATTATGGTTTCGCAAGACAGGATCGTAAAGATAAGCCTAGGGTTTCTATCGCCTCAAAATTGGTTGCAGATTTGTTGAGCACTGCAGGTGCAAATCGTGTGATGACCATGGAGTTACACGCTCCACAAATTCAAGGTTTCTTTAATGTACCTGTAGATCACTTAGAAGCTTCAATCATCTTCGCCCCGTATATCAAAAATTTACCACAAGATAATTTGGTTTTGGCTGCTCCTGATGTTGGATCAAGTAACCGTATCAGAGAAGTTGCTAAAATCTTGAACTTGCCAATGGTAATTTGTGATAAGGAAAGAAAAAAGGCGAATGAAATTGCTAACATGACAGTTATCGGCGATGTTGATGGTAAGGATATTGTTTTGATTGATGATATCATTGATACCGGCGGAACTTTGTGCAAAGCTGCTGCTATGCTAACTGAAAAAGGTGCA
>JAGKXC010000109.1 GCA_021151535.1 Sphingobacteriia bacterium
CCCTATAAATGTACTGATATTTTTTTGCAAGAAAATATCAATAATATTAAAAAAAATAACAATGTAAAAATTATAAAAAAAATTAAAAACAATATTCATTTTATTGAAATAAATATTAATGAAGACAAACTGCATGAAATTCAAGCAAAAGTGGAAAGCAAAAGATTTGCTTGGTATGGTGAAGGAATCAGCATAGCTATTCTCACACTTTTTATCATTGGAATCTTAGGCTACTACCTAGATAGAATCATTAGATTCAACCAACAACAGAACAACTTTTTACTTGCCATAACGCACGAATTAAAGACCCCTGTAGCATCTGCTTCACTTGCAATTCATTCGGCCAAAAAATTTGAAAATGACCCAGGCAAAGTAAACCATGTTTTGGGAATAGCGCAACACAATTTAAAACGACTTGCAAACCTTATAGAACAAGTAGTTATGGCCACCAAATTCGAAAACAATTTCATAGTTTGTCATAGGGAATGGATTAGCTTAGAAAAAATTTTTGAAAATGTTTTTGCTGATTTCGGCGAAAACCTTCCCAAAAACTTAAAAAAATCATCATCAAACTACAAAAATATATCACTTTATTGTGATATGGAAATGATTCAAATTGCAATCTCAAATTTAATTTCAAATGCGATAAAATATAGTTTAGAAAACGACGTTAATATTAACGTGAAAGTTCAAACCATGGGAAATCTTTCGGCAATCACTGTTTGTGATACGGGAATAGGTATACCCGTTAAGGAAAGAAAAATGGTTCTGAAAAAATTCTATCGATCAGGAAACGAAAAAACCAGATTTGCTAAAGGTTCTGGATTAGGCTTATTCTTAGTAAAGAAAATTGCCGATCTACATAATGCCAAAATCAACATTGCTCCTAACACCCCTCGGGGTACTTGCATATCAATCCTATTTAAAACCGCAGACATTAGAATGGAATGAAGAAAAACTACAGAATCTTAATTGTTGAAGACGAAACAGACTTAGCTGAATTATTGAAACTCAACCTAGAATCAGAAGGTTTCAGAGTTACTTTGGCATTACACGGTGCCATTGCCATTAATTTGCTCAAGACTGAGAGTTTTGATCTTATCATTATGGATATAATGATGCCTTCTATGGACGGTTTAACGGCTACACATCACATCCGATTATCTAGTAATAACGTCCCTATTCTTATTCTTTCTGCTGGAAGCACAGCTCAAGACAGAATCAATGGTTTACGTTCAGGAGCTGATGATTATATGAGTAAGCCATTTGAGATGGAAGAATTGGTTTTAAGAGTTGAGAAAATATTAATGAGAGCCCACAGAGAAGACCCTGTAATCAACTACATGGAATTCGAATTTGGTGGCAATTATGTAAATTTCAACAGTTACGAAGCCAAAGGTGTGAATGGAGAATTTAAATTAACCAAAAAGGAAGCTCAACTACTGCGTTTACTAATCGAAAAGAAAAACATGGTTGTAAGTAGAGAAGAAATCTTAAAAACCGTTTGGGGTTACACTGTTTTTCCTTCTACTCGAACCATTGATAATTTCATTTTGGCTTTTAGAAAATACTTTGAAACCGACATAAAAAATCCTAGATACTTTTTAAGTCACAGGGGATTAGGTTATAAGTTTTCTGAGTTAGGCGAAGATTGATTTTTCTTTTTGGCGATTGATTGGGCTACCAAATTGGCCGTACTCCATGCGGCTTGGAAATTAAATCCGCCGGTAACACCATCTATGTTCAAGAATTCACCTGTTGCAAACAAGCCAGGATTGTCAATCAATTCCATGGATTTTAACAGTATGGATACATCTTCTATTCCTCCTGCCGTAACAAATTCCTCTTTGAATGTGGTTTTACCAATAATATCAAAAGGCATTCTCAGTGTATTTTCAACTATTTTATTTTTCTCGGATTTGCTTAATTCAAAACATTTCTTTTCTGTTGATACCGCTGATTTTTCCAAAATCAAATTCCAAATTCTATTTGGCAAAGTTTGAGGCAAGGGAAGATTTCCAATGTTCTTTTTAAGATTATCTTCAACTAACTGATATATCACTTCTCTGAATTGGTTTTCAGGATCAGACACCCAACCTATCAATACCGTGCACTGGTATTTTTTTTCATTCAACCATTCTGCCGCCCAGGCACTCGTTTTTAACACTGCCGGTCCACTTAATCCCCAATGTGTAACTAGTATTGGCCCTTGAAACGCAACATCAAAACCCACTAACTTTACATTACCTGATTCAACTGCAACGCCAGACAATGCTGTCAAAACACTATCTTTTATCTGAAAAGTAAACAATGAAGGGACGGGAAATTTCACATTAATGCCCAATTGCTGCAGAACTGCATAGTGGTTAAGATTTTGTTGACCGCCCATCGCCAGAACAACAAATTCTGATTTCACTGAAGCAGATTCTTTGTCTTTATTGAAAAACTCTGAAGACCAAATGTTTTCAGCATCTTTATGAAGATGAACCAATTCCCAGCCTTTCACAATGTCAATCGCGTATTTTTTTGCCAAAAACTCAAACAATCCTGCAATGGTTTCTGAATTATCAGTAATGGGAAACATACGTCCGTCTGCTTCGGTTTTCAGCGCTACCCCATGTTTTTCAAACCAATCAATGGTATTACTCACATTCCACATGTTAAACGCTTCCTTTAACATACGTTTACCGCGAGGATAGGAAGATAGTAATTCGCTATTCCTCAAGCAATTATGGGTAACATTGCACCGACCTCCTCCACTTACCCGCACTTTGGATAACAACTTCTGTGTTTTCTCAACAATTACGATATTCAGTTGGGGGTGGAGCTCTTTTAATCTTATGGCTGCAAAGAATCCTGCAGCTCCTCCGCCCACAACTACCACATCATAAGGTTTTTCTGTCCACTTCTCCAAATCCATAACTAATTACACAAAAACGATTTAGATGATTTTATAGTTCTTATACTCGCCAATTCTAACACCAAAAGTTTTTTCAAACCAATACAAAAATGCCGCTTTAAAACCAAAATTCTTCCGGGTTGGATCTACTTCGAATTTCCAATTAATGCGATTAATTCGTTCCGACATTATAGCCGGATGCGAGCCTTGATAATGTTGCAGAGAATCTACCACTCCGTAATCAAAACTATCTTTCCCCAGCACATTTTTTTGCATAAATTGATCATCGTGCCACAAACGGTGAAACTGTTCTTGTTTCTGCTGCTGCGCTTTAGGATGTTTTACCCAACCATAGTGATAAACATAAGCATTGATTGGCTTAACTTGTAATTTTTGCTCATTGAAAAATCGAAATCCTTGGGCATCCTTCCAAGAAGAAATATCCCTCCTGTTTTTAATTATCCGAATTTCATTTCGGTACCATCGCCGAGAATCTCCAACATAATCATAAGAACCATAAAAATGCTTATACTTTAAAAGCAATCCATGCACCTGTTCATCCTGAGCGTATGTATTCATGGCAGCTTGAATTGCTGGATAATCTTCCTGGTGCAAACATTCATCCGCTTGAATATAAATAACCCAAGTAGCTTCCCTAGGCACCGCCGCAAGCGCTTTATTGGTTTCAACAGCCAATACTCTGCCTCCTTCCCTCAAATTATCATCCCAAACTGTATCAATTATACGAATTTCCGGCCAGCTCGGGTCTTTAATTTCATTTAATTGGGCGATATAATTGCGGGTGTCATCATCGCTATTTCCAACTGCTACGATAAAATCATCTACCAACGGGAGTACCGAAAAAATAGCCTCCTTAATGGGATAATCGGCCTTAATTACGTTCCTTGCTATTGTAATACCTACGTTCATCGGCTTTTCTTTCTGGTTTCCATTTATCCAACATTTTAGCAGAAAATACCAATTCCATTTCTGTTAAAATTTCCGTTACTTCTTTACAATATCTCATTCCTTTTCTGGCAATCATTTTCACTCCCAACTTTTCATCGCCATCATGAAAATTGAAATACAGCGGCGTTTGACCTGGATACTGATCCAAAATATCAACTAAAATCTGCTGCTTCCCTTGCTCCAAATCCATAGGTGTCATGTCTACAACTACTGATTTAAACAATGTTTCTTCATCAACATCAGCCGCCAAGCCAAGCGAATGAATCGAAACCCGCATTTCGTCTTTGGAACTCATGTAATCTGTTTGTCCGGTCACAATCAAGATATAATCCTTATTCAACAACTGCTTGTATTTCAAATAGGTATCTTTAAACAGGGCGATTTCCACACTTCCGGAATAATCCATAATGGTGAATCTACCATACGGTGTTCCCTTTTGAGAAATAAACTCTTTGGCCGATGTTATAATCCCCATGATCTGAAATACAGTTTCCGATTTATCGGCGATGTATTGCTGATAATCCTTGATCGACATGTTAGGGATATTGTCGTAAATAAATCGATGATCGTCTAACGGGTGCTTACTCAAGAATACACCTACCAATTCTTCCTCTGCTTTTAATTCATCTAAGAGTGTAAGGCGATCCACATTCGGCAATTTGGGCTCTGCTGTATCAGCGGAATCGTTAGCTCCACCTCCGAACAACGATGTTTGTCCGCTGATTTTATCCGCTTGCACTTTTTGAGCGTAGCGCATCGCCAGTTCTATTCCATTTTTACCATCTGCATCATCTACAAAATACTGAGCGCGGTGGTATCTTGGATCAAAATCAAACACCCCAGCTTTTGCCATATTCTCGATATTACGTTTGTTAACTGCCCTCAAATTCACACGGGTTAACAAATCACACATGCTTTTAAATGGGCCAGTTTCATCTCTTACCTTGAGAATTTCTTCTACTGCACCTTCGCCCACTCCTTTTACGGCGTTTAACCCAAAGCGGATTTGACCTTGTGGCGTAACAGAAAATGCTGATCTACTTTCATTTAGATCCGGGCCCAAAACTTTGATTCCAGCTCGATGACATTCTTCCATATAGAAAGTAATCTTTTTGATATCGCCCATGTTACTTTTTAACACGGCAGCCATGAATTGGGCGGGGTAATTGGCTTTTAAGTATGCGGTTTGAAAAGCCACAACTGCATAACAAGTTGAGTGTGATTTGTTAAATGCGTACTGCGCAAATTCTTCCCAGTCTGAGTAAATTTTTTCTAGAACTTTTGGCGGGTAACCTTTTTCCAAGGCCCCATTCATAAAATCTGTTTTGAGTTTATCAATGATGCTCTTGTTCTTTTTACCCATGGCTTTACGCAGCTCATCGGCTTTACCTTTAGAAAAACCTGCCAATTTCTGAGAAAGCAACATTACCTGTTCCTGATAAACTGTAATACCATAGGTTTCTTTGAGGTATTCTTCCATTTCTGGCAAATCGAATTCAACAGGTTTTCTGCCGTGTTTTCGATCAATAAAATCAGGGATGTATTTCAAAGGTCCCGGGCGATACAGCGCGTTCATGGCGATCAAATCCCCAAATTGAGTGGGCTTTAATTCGCGCATATACTTTTGCATACCTGGACTTTCAAACTGAAACACGCCGTTGGTTTCACCTTTTTGGAACAGTTCGTAGGTCTTCGGATCATCCAACGGAATATCTTCCAAAATGATCTCATCGCCCGTTGTTTCCTTAATAATCCGCAACGCATCTTTCATGATGGTTAACGTACTCAATCCCAGGAAGTCCATCTTCAACAAACCGGCTTTTTCAATCTGGTTTACATCATATTGCACCTGCATCCACGGGGAGTCTCGGCTTAAGGATACGGGAACAAGTTCTAGGTTCTTGGATTCATCATTTGCCAGTTCATCCACATTGGCGTGAAGCAATTGCCCTAGCGACATGTTTCCAGGCACCATTTTACTCAATCTATCGGTATTTGCCAATGGATATTGCAGCACCCTTCCTACGTCGCGAATGGCACTTTTAGCGGCCATGGTTCCATAAGTAATGATTTGGGCGATTCTTCTTTCGCCATATTTTTGGGCTACATAGTTGATTACTTTGTCTCGGCCCTCATCGTCAAAGTCAATATCCACATCGGGCATACTCACCCTTTCAGGATTCAAGAAACGCTCAAAAAGCAGA
>JAGKXC010000027.1 GCA_021151535.1 Sphingobacteriia bacterium
TCATAAATTTCGAAATTTTAATAATTAATGGTTAAGAATAAAAAAGCCCCAAGGGTTCATGTGAATTGAGTTCAATTTATTACCAATTGAATCGAAGATACATTTTTCACCGGTAACAATATTTTCTGTGGTCAAGTTTTGAAAACCTTCAAAACGCCTTAAATCAATCGGACCTGATTCATCGCTCAAGTTGGCTACCACGGTAAGTGACTTTTTGGTGTTTTCATCAGTTAGTGTATAAATGTACATACCGGAACTCATACCTTCGGCGGGTTTCATTGGCGATGTAACTACGCGACTGCTACTCACAGAACTATTCAACGCCGGATGCGTTTGTTTCAAGTTGTTCATCATTCTGTACCATGCAAATCTTGAAGTATCGCCCCATTTGATGGGATCTTTTTTAAAGAATTCCAATCGCTTTGGGTTATTGGCTTCTTCCCCGGAATAGATCATGGGAATGCCGTTGGGGTAGGTGTAACACAATGCACTGAACAACTTCCATTTATCGCCAAATTTTTCATTTACGGTACCATTCCAAGTGTTTTCATCATGGTTGGTAATGAACGTCATTGGCATGGAATTGTGGGGGAATCGTTGACGCATTTCTGTGGTAATTTCTAAGAAAGCTTTGGCATCAATTTTACCTTTTGCCAGATCTGCGGCCTTGCCGTGGAATGTCCAAGCATAATATGAATCGAAAGCTTGGTACATGTATTTGGCGGGGTTGGCTTCTTTATCAGTATTCCATTCCATTTCTGCAAGCATGAAAATGTCTCTGGTTTCTTCGGTTCCGTTTGATATTACTTTGACATTACCAAAATGGGTAAGTGATTCTCTAGCCTCATTCCAAAAACTTACAGGTACTAAGAAACTCACATCGCATCGGAAACCGTCAAGGCCAAGATCCAACCAATAGCGCATTTGCTCAATCATAGCGGCTCTTAATTCCTTGTTTGAATAATCCAATTGCGCAACATCTGTCCAATCCCATGGGGTAACAATTTTTCCAGAATCATTGTGTACGTACCAATTTGGATGTTCTTGGATCCATGGATGATCCCAAGCGGTATGGTTTCCAACCCAGTCCAATATCACTTTCATGCCCATTTGGTGGGCGGTTTTGATGATGGCCTTGAAATCCTCGATGTTGCCGTATTCAGTATTAACACCGGTATAATTGCTAATGCTATAATAGCTTCCCAATTCTCCTTTGCGGTTTTTCACCCCAATGGGTTGGATGGGCATAAACCACAGAATATCTACTCCCAAGTTTTTCAAACGAGGTAAGTGTTTGGCAAAGGCATTGAAAGTACCTTCTTGGGTGTATTGACGTGTGTTTACTTCATAAATTACAGCGCTTTTGGCCCAATTAACCACGGTATGGTTTGTTGGGTTGTAATCTGCTGAAACAGGATCTTGTACTGTGGCAACTTTATTGAAATCTGGTGGCAAAGGACTGCTAGATAAGCCGTTCACATCTTCTTCTTTTTCAACAATTATTGGGGTATTGGGATCAAACTTATGTGTTTTTTTCAATCCACATTGGGTAAAAAGCAAAGCGGTAAGGGCAATTACTGGCGATATATTTCTGATTTTCATGGAATGTCTTATTGTCAATCTAACACTTATTCAAGTGCCCGCAATATAGGAAAGAAAGAACAGAAGTAAAAAATTGTGAGCATGTATTTATTGTGTCATAAAAAACAAGGTATAGGAAACACCATGTATAGTTTTTTTGTCTGTAGTGTTAAATTTATCGCCATGAAAACTTCCACAAACATTCGTTGGGTACTATTAACGCTTGTTGTTCTTCTTAGTTCTTCTGATTCTGAAGCGGCAACATGCAATTGGAAATCCCGCTTGCCCTATTTTAAAATTTGGGACAGCTGCGGTGCAACGAGTAAGAATAAAGGAAACATTTATGGATATACAGGATTTAACTATTCTAAAAGTAGCTGTTTTAAATATCAGTGGAGCGTTAATGGTTACAATGTAAGTTCAGGTACTACCAACCCTAGGATGTTGCAGTACCAGCCTGGTTATAATGGTACTTATGTAATTCGTTTTAAGGTTACGGATACTTGTAACAATTGCGATACAATCTTTACAGATACGGTAAAAATCACTTGTTTAACAAACAAAAATACCTCTTGTAATTGGGCTGCCAGAAACCCCAAATTCATGTTATGGGACAGTTGTTCTTCCAAGGCAAATCCGGGCAAGATCAGTGGTTATATTTATTGGAATTACAGCATCTACTTGCAAGGTTGTTTCAAGTATTATTGGGAGGTAAATGGCACCTCTGTAAATCCTACGGCCTCATTAAATCGCTGGATGGTTTACATGCCAAAAGCAAATGGTAAATACCACGTAAAGCTCAAGGTTGTAGACACTTGCAACAATTGCGATACTACATTCTCAGACTCATTAACCATTGTATGTTTGGGGAATACTTGCAATTGGGCGGCAAGAAAAGTGTACTTCGCGCATTGGGATACTTGTACTTCTGCTGCACAGTCGATGAATGCTTATATCTACTTTGGATATAATAAAATGAGTTGTTTTAAGTATTCATGGACCGTAAATGGCAAGCCAGCCACCAATTTAAACACCAATCCTCGAAACTTCAGGTTTAAGCCTTTGGGTAACGGAGTTTATACCATTTGTGTAAAAGTAACTGATACCTGTGATGGCTGTGATACAACCATTTGTTATAATGATACCGTAAAATGTTTCACTGCGGGAGCAGAGAAAATGAAGCAAGCTGCTACTTCGCTCACCTTATGGCCCAATCCAACTGAAGGTAGTTTTCATGTTTCTGGAATTTTACAGGGCGATATTCCTTTTGAAATTTATGATATCCGTGGCGAATCTAAGAAATCTGGAATTTTGAGAATCAACAACGATGAAATTGATATTTCAGAGTTAACAGCTGGCTTCTATTTTATTAGATTCTTGAATGGCGATTTGGGATACAGATCCTTCCCTATTGTTTTAAAGAAATAGGCGCTGCATTTTGGATTAAATTGATCCAAGTCTCTAGTTTTACATTTTGGTTAAGTAACTTTGTACTTCCAAGATGAATATTCAAGATTTAATTTCAGTAGTTGAAACCGGGATTCAAAAAACGGGTGTAAATCCAGAGGATGCGAGAAGTGGTGATGATGGTCAGTGGTTAATGCTGCGCAATGAAACGCCTATTTATATCGATGCATGGATAGATGATCAATCATCGCCTTGGAATTATTTTATCTTTGAAAAAGACCGATCAATTTTTCAAGTAACATTGCCTTTTTGTTATGCGCCAACATTGCAACGAGAGCAGTTTTTTGAGGAATTGTTAACGGTGAATTTGAACTTAATTTCTGCTAAGTTTTCATTCAATGCGAAAGACAATGTTGTAGTAATTTCTTACCGTTGCGCAGGTTCACAGTTCCAAGCAGATTCGCTGAACGACATCATTGATGGTTTGAGTTACTATTGCGAGATGGCATATCATGTTTTAAAGGATGAATTCCATTTAAAACGCGTATTGGTTGATGGAAATGGGCAATAAATTATCTACGCTGTTGACTTACCATTCGCTGTAAGTCGATGATTCCTTGTCGGGCAGCATAGAAATTCGGAAATATTTTCAGAGCTGCTTGATAGGCAGTAGCAGCACCCATAATATCATTTTTGGATTGAAAGATAAGGGCTTGTAAATAGATATAAGCGGCTTTTGAAGGCACAGATTCTTTGATTCTAGCTTGGATGTGTTCCATGCGTACTTCGCCTTTGGAGGCGGATGGATTTTCAAGAGCCAAGGTGATCATAGAATCAGCGGCAAGGATATTTCCTCTGGCCATTTCAACAAAACACATATCCCACCAGTAGGTATTTTCTTTGGTATCTTGCCAAAGGTCTCTAAATAGTACAAGAGAAGCGGTGTCTTTGCCTTGTTCGAGCAACAATTTGGCTTTTAGCTCTCTGAGGTTATTACTTTTTGAGTTGTATTTTAATCCTTTATCGGTGTAATACATGGCGGTTTTTGGATCGCGTACAACGTTGGGATTGGAAGCATTATAGAAATAGTGATAATAGCTTAAAGAATCATAAGCCCAATTGGCTATGGTACTGTCTGTGCATACCCATTGTGTAAGCAATTGGGTTGCGGTAGTATAATCTTTGGCTTCAACGGCCATGTTATATGCTTTTTCAAGGGCCGAAGCTTTTTTGTTTCCGCAAGACTGAATGGCAAATGAAAAGCCTAATACAAGTGAAAAGAAAATGAAGTATTTGAGTTGTTTCATCACAGCAAATATAAGCAGTATAATTATTAACCAAATTTTGCAGGTTGCGTTGTATTTTTGCCTTCATGTTTGAAAATCTGCAGAATCGGTTAGAGAAAGCGTTTCAGAACCTAAAAGGGCAAGGAAGAATCAATGAATTAAACGTTGCCGAAACGGTGAAGGAAATTCGTAGGGCGTTAATTGCGGCCGACGTAAACTTTAAGGTGGCGAAGGATTTTACAGATGAGATTTTGGAAAAAGCCAAAGGTGAAGATGTATTAAAATCGGTTTCTCCTGGTCAGATGCTTACCAAAATCGTGAATGATGAATTGGTAGAATTATTGGGTGGCACCAAGAGTGATTTACAGATTTCGGGTAATCCGGCGATTATTTTAATTGCGGGACTGCAAGGTTCTGGTAAAACTACTTTTTCTGGTAAACTCGGTAAACATTTGCAATCGATAGGCAGAAATCCATTGTTGGTAGCTGGCGACGTATATCGCCCGGCTGCAAGAAAACAATTGGAAGTTTTGGGAGAACAAACACAGGTAAAAGTTTATAACGAAGAGGGCAATAATGATCCCATTGCGATTGCGGAAAACGCGGTGAAATATGCCAGACAGCATAACCACAATGTAGTGATTGTGGATACGGCCGGTAGGATTGCGATTGATCAAGAAATGATGAATGAAATTTCGCGGTTAAAATCTGCATTGAAGCCTGCAGAGATTTTGTTTGTTGTGGATTCAATGACGGGTCAGGATGCTGTGAATACGGCCAAGGCTTTCAATGATGTATTAGATTTTACTGGCGTAGTTTTAACCAAGTTGGATGGTGACACGCGCGGTGGTGCTGCGTTGAGTATTAAGCGTGTGGTGAATAAGCCGATCAAATTTGCGAGTATGGGCGAGAAGATGGACGCATTGGATGTGTTCTATCCAGATCGTATGGCAGGCAGGATTTTGGGTATGGGCGACGTGGTTTCTTTGGTTGAAAGAGCACAGGCGGTTTACGATCAAGAAGAAGCGGAGCGATTATCTAAGAAAATCGCCAAGAACAAGTTTGATTTAGAAGACTTTTTGGGGCAGTTACAGCAAATTAAAAAGATGGGTAACATCAAGGATTTGTTGGGAATGTTGCCAGGTGTTGGTAGCCAAATCAAAGATTTGGACATCAATGAAGATGCATTCAAAGGAATTGAAGCTTTGATACAGAGTATGACACCTCAAGAGCGTTCCAGGCCAGAAATTTTGAACAATAGTAGGAAGCAGAGGATAGTAAGGGGTAGTGGAAGAAACATCCAAGAATTAAACAAATTGTTGACACAATTTGAGCAGATGCGGAAGATGATGAAGATGATGAGCGGTAAGGGTGGTAAATTACCTCAGATGCCTGGAATGGGCAATATGATGCGCCGATAAAAGGGGAGGGTGAAGCAGGATGGAAAAGAATATTGCAGATATCCGTAAGGAATACACAAAAGGAATTTTGGAGCCTAAGGAATTGGGCGATGATCCAATTGCGGTATTTAGGAAATGGTTTGATCAGGCGTTGAAGAGTCAGGTTTTGGAGGTAAATGCAATGGCTTTGGCTACTGTATCACCTACTGGAGCTCCATCATTACGCATTGTATTATTAAAGGAAATCACAGACAAAGGCATTGTTTTTTTTACCAATTACAAGAGTAGAAAAGGCAGAGAAATAGAAGAAAATCAACAAGTTGCAGTAGTTTTCTATTGGGCTGAGTTGGAAAGGCAAGTTAGAATTGAGGGTAAGGTGAAGAAGATTTCTGAAAAGGATAGCGATGCTTATTTTTATTCCAGGCCGAGGATAAGTCAGGCTGGTGCGGTAATATCTCCGCAAAGCGAGAAAATAGCGAGCAGGGAGATTTTGGATGCGGCGATGGAGGAATTGTTAGCCAAGGAAGATGCTGAATTGCAAAGGCCGATTCATTGGGGAGGATATGAAATTGAGGCGGATGTGGTTGAGTTTTGGCAGGGTAGGCCTGGCAGGGTGCATGACCGTGCGTTTTTTGAAAAAAATGAAGGCGGAACTTGGAATGTGTCCCGCCTTGCACCATAAAAGATTTTATTTGTTTTGGGATGCTAGGATTGCATCGCCGGAAAAATTAACCGTTGTTTTTGAACTTTTCCATCAAATCGGAAGCGATACCAGTGTAGGAGAAACCGCCGTCGTGGAAAAGGTTTTGCATAGTAACCATTTTGGTGTAATCGCTGAATAAGCTAACGCAATAATCGGCACAGCTTTGAGCAGACGCATTACCCAATGGGCTCATAACATCGGCATAGTTGAAGAAAGCGTCGAATCCACCCACTCCGCTACCTGCGGTTGTCATGGTAGGGCTTTGAGAGATTGTATTTACCCTAACTTTTTTATGTTTTCCGTAGTGGTAACCAAAGCTACGTGCAAAGCTTTCGAGCAAAGCTTTTGCCTCGGCCATTTCAGAATAATCTGGGAAAGTTCTTTGAGCGGCGATGTAGGTTAATGCTACGATACTGCCCCATTCTTTCATTGCATCTTTATTCCATAAAACTTGCATAAGGCGATGGAAACTCATTGCGGAGATATCCAAAGTAGTATGCATAAAATCGTAATTTAGTTCAGTGTAGGGGATTTTTTTACGTACGTTTAAGCTCATACCTACGCTATGTAGTACAAAATCCAATTTACCGCCTAAGGCTTCAGTTGCACCGTTTACCAAATTTTCAAGATCTTCCATTTTGGTAACATCGGCATAGATTAAGGGTGCATTGAGTTTCTTAGCTAATTCTTCCGTTTGACCTACTCGGGCAGCAACAGGAGCATTGGTTAAAACGATTGAAGCACCTTCAGCTACGCAAGCTTCGGCCACTTTCCAAGCGATAGATTGTTCGTTTAAAGCGCCAAAAATGATGCCTTTCTTACCTGATAATATTTGGTTTGCCATGGTAATATTTGCTAGTTTGTTTGAGCAAAAATAGCGAACAAACATCATCCAAGTATCATATTATTGGTTTAATAGTGTTTAAAAAATTGGAATCATCGCATTTAATTCCTTAATTTACATGTAAAAGGAAAACGTATATGAGAAAAAATCTACTGTTTTTATTGGTTTTAACATTGTTTGCTACGCAGGTTAAGGCACAGTTGGTAGACCCAGGATTTAAAATTTTGGGATCTGTTCCAGCGCCAGTAAAAAAGAATTTAAATCGTAGTGCATCTAATCCCAAAAATTGTGCTTCTGATACTTTAACTTATCCATCAATTGGTGCATCTGGTTATAATAGCGTAACCGTGAAGAAGGGCTCGGCTTTGGGTCAGTTTTTTTCAGCACCAGGAGAGGTTACTGTTAATGGCTTCCGTTTTTATGGATTTGCCATTTTGCCAACTTCAGGTCCAGCGAAAAAAATCAGGACCATTTGTAATATTTATAAAGCAGGTACGGATTCCTTGCCTTCAGGTTCTCCTTTGGCATCAGATACCATCACCATTGATACGGTGAGTGGTACTAGTATTCCTTTGAGTGCAATTACACATGTTGCCAATTTTAGTAAGTCTGTAAAATTCACCAACGATCATTTCATTGTAACTGTTGAATCTGATAGCACGGATGTTAGTTTGGCAGTTGTAACTAACTCCTATGCCAATGGCGATGGAGAAGGCCGAAACATCGGTTGTGGTAGTGTAAGTGGTAAGTGGTACAGATGTTTAAATTTAAATATTGGTGGAACTGCATTTGATGCTCATATGCAGTTTTTCCCCATTGTAAAATACAAATTTGGTACAGATTTTTCAACTACACAAGATTGTTATGCAAGTTTAGATACATTGAAGTTTGCTGGTAATTATAAGAAAACGCCAATGGGTGCTGTTTACTATAATTATTATGCATATCTAGACGAGTTATACCCAACAGTTAAGTACTTGGATTTTTGTAATACATGGTTGTATGAGAACACCACCTATGCTAATGGTAGAGATGGTAAATATAAACCAAAGGTTCGCAGAAATATAGATGTACAGTTGTTCAGTACCATTTACACTTATTCAAACTCGAATTACTGTCGTGATACGGCTAAGCAAACCATTTATTATACACCATTATTGCCTGTTTTAAGTAAAGGTGGCAATGGTTGTATAGGTGATTCTGCTAAGCTTTTGTTAAGTGCAGACCCCAATGCAACAATTGAATGGTATAAGAAAATTACAGATGTTTCACCGTTCAATTATGGCATTTCCTACACCATTAAGAAAGTTACAGCCTCTGATACTTTTTATGTTAGAGCAGTAAACAACAAATGTGCTTCTAAGCACAATATGATAGTATTCAATGCTTTCCAATATCCAAGCTATTTAACCACAAAAGGTGATTCAATATGTTCTGGAGGTTCTGCTAATCTAACTGCAAAATCAGATCGAGGAGATATTTTGTGGTACTCAGATTTAACTAATCAAACCCCTCTTTACTCTGGTTCAACGTACACAACAGGTAAGCTTACCAAAGATTCTTCTGTTTACGTGGTAGCCAATAATGGTGGTTGTTTAAGCCCTGGAGGCAGAACAAAAGTTACCGCCTTGGTAGGAAGTTCTTTTGCACCAGAAACGCCTTCTATTGCATTTACGGATACTGTTGTATGCGCCAAAACAGGTAGCAGAGTTTTGGATTTGAAAGCTTCTGTATTAACAAATGATACTTTGAGATGGTTTGCAGATGTAAATTCAAGTACTGTGTTAGGTCGTGGAACAAAATACACTTACACAGCGCCAGCAACTCGCGGAACCTACAAGATTTATGTTGAATCTTGGAACGGCATCTGCGGAAGTGGAAGAAACCCAATTACCATTCGCGTTTACAACAATGCTACCGTATTCGGTGCAACGGGCGATGTGATTTGTGCTGGTGATTCTGCTGATTTGGCTGCAACGCCTCAGTGGGGTGAAATCCACTGGTATAATAGCAAAACTGCTTCTACGCCATTCTCAAAGGCAACTGCCTTGCGTGTGGGTGATGTAAAATCAAATCAATTTTTCTACTACAAGTCTGCTGAAGGCAAATGTGAAGCATCCAGTTTTGATAGTGTTGAAGTAAAAGTAAATACAGTTCCAACGCCAACATCAGTAGACGCTAACCCAGTTTGTGCTAAAGCATTGGGTGAGTTAACGGTGAATGTTACTGGAGGCACTGTAAACTGGTATGATGATATTACTGCCACTACACCAATAGCTACAGGAAATACATTGAAAGTTGGTCAAGTATTGAGCAATCTAACCTACTATTATGAAGTTACAAACAAGGGATGTTCTTCTGGTAAAACCGTGGTTGAATTGAAGGTCCTTCCAAGACCAGTAGCAGGATTTACATGGTCGTTGATTTGGCAGAATAAATTGAATTGCGTTCCTATTACTACTACAGGATTAACTATTTTCTGGGAATGGGGTGATGGCCAAACCAAGTCTGGTTTGCCTGGGGTTCACCAGTATGCAAGTTCTGGAAGTTATGTAGTAAAAATGATCGCTACAAACAACGCAAATGGTTGCAAAGACACTGCAGAAATCCCAGTTTTGGTTGATCATACAGGTGTTAACCAATCATTGCAATTAATGGATGTAGCTGTTTACCCTAACCCTGTTCAAAATGGTGAAATGTTGCAGTTGTCTGGTTTGAGCGCAACTCAAAATAGCCGGGCCCGTTGGCAGAGTTTGCAAGGTAGCATTATCAATGAAATTACCTTTGATGGCAACGAAGTACAAGTTCCTGTAGGAATAACACCAGGTTTGTACTTGTTAGTGATTGAGCAATCTAATCAAAAGTACACGCCGATTAAGGTATTGGTTAAGTAAATACAATTGAATTATCAATAAAAAAGGCTATCCATTGGATAGCCTTTTTTATTGATTGGTAGTTCTAGGATCTAGTACATCACGCAGCCCCATTGACATGAGATTAAAAGCCATTACTAAAATCATAATAGCGATTCCAGGAATTAATGCCATACTCGCGTTATCTAACACCAAATAACCCATGTTCTCTTTTACCATCATTCCCCAAGTTGGCGTAGGTGGCGATACTCCTAAACCAAGGAACCCCAATCCGGCTTCAAGTAAAATGGCGGAAGCAAAATTGGTAGTGGCTAAAACGGTTAAGGAGCCTTTTAGATTAGGTAAAATATGCAAAAACATGATTCTAACAGACGAGAACCCGTTGATTTTCGCGGCCAGAATATATTCTCTTTCACGTAGTTGAATGGCTTGGCCGCGAACTACGCGAGCTACTTCTACCCATGTAGAAAGTGCTGTTGCCAACAGAACTTGGTAAAACCCTTTGGCCAGAAACATGCTTAATCCCATGGCGATGAGCAGGGTAGGAACCGACCAGAATACGGCAATGAGCCAAGAGAAGAATTTATCGTACAAACCGCCCAGAAAGCCCGAAAGTAGGCCAATGAAAGTACCTATAAGTAGGGAAGATATCATTGCCAAAAAACCGATACTTAATGATACTCTTCCACCGATTATCATTCTACTTAACATGTCGCGTCCAAATTGGTCGGAGCCCATCCAGAAGGTTTTGGAGTAAACTTGTTGATGTTTGTACTGCGTAATTTCGGATGGCAAAATGGGTTTAATATGGTTGTTACTAGGGGAGCCATTCAACCACAATTCCCATAGATTAATTTCGGCATTTGGGGTTGATGAATTTTCATCAATATATAAAACTTTGGCTCCTGGCTTCAAATTTTTCCATTCATGAACAATGGTATTTGCATTGGTGGATGAATCGGGTGTAATGAGATAACCCAAGGTAGAAATAACCGTGAGGATCAAGCAAATTATCGCCCCGAAAAGAAATAATTTATTCTTGATTAATGCCTTCATGGTGCAGTTTTTTGAAGTTTGCTACCAATTAATGCTGATTGATATCAGGCGAATTGGCTATGTCTTTCCCGTAAATATCCAGTGCTGCAATTACGGCAGTAAACAGCCAAAATGGTACTGCAATTTTATCGTATTGGCTATAATTATTCAAAAATGCATGGAAATAATAGGTAGTGAGGCCTAAAATTGCTATCATAGCTGTATAGCGAATTTTTCCTGGTGGATGGTGGTAAATTACTTTTAGTGCGTAAGCAAT
The DNA here is from genome assembly GCA_021151535.1 of Sphingobacteriia bacterium. GTDB lineage: Bacteria > Bacteroidota > Bacteroidia > NS11-12g > UBA955 > JAGKXC01. The sequence continues at coordinate 11,407 of JAGKXC010000027.1, forward strand.
TCCTCCCAAAACAATGGCAATAAACAAGAGTAAACCGGGGAATCCTGCTTCACTCATCGCCGAAAAATACTCAGAGTGTGCATCGCCCAAATCTCCGGAGAAAGTTGAGATTAAGGTTAACTCGTCGCTTTTTTGGAATGCACCATATTGGAAAACGTAGGTGCCGGGACCAAATCCAAAAAGAGGTTTTTCCGAAACCATTCTACCAGCGCATTTCCAACGATTAATTCTTTCTAAGTTTGAAGGATCGGTTGTGATATTGGAAACAGATTTTACGTGACCTTCAATATCGTCTGCTGAACCTTGTTTGTTGGCTTCGAGTTTATATAGAATTTCATCTTGATTGGCGATTCCATAGCCGAGTGCTAGCAGCAGTGCAGCCAAAATCATGGTGAATTTCACCCTTAATCGAATGACGAGGTAAATTCCACCCATCGCCAGTAAACTTAACCAAGTTGCACGGGTATAACTCACTACAATACCAAACAGCAAAATGGTTAAAAAGAATAGGATAATGGGGGTTAGAGTAACAGGTATTTTAAAATGACGGCCGGCTAGTGCGTATAGCAACAAAATGGGCACTACGAAAGCAATAGCGGCTGCATATTGCCCATGATCAGGGAAAAATGGCCAAGATACAGAGTATGAGCTACTGCGCAAGAAACCATCTGCAGAGTGTTTGATTAGGGTGTAAATTACGAGAGCCAAAGTGGTGATACTAAAGGATGTGAAGAACCAATGGATTTTACTAAAATCACGAAAAACGAAAAGTGCGGTAAAATAGAAAAGAACTACATACCAAGTTCTTGCAAATACGAATTTGAAGCTTACAAATGGCATAGAACTGAAAGGAATGATTAGCCAATACCAAAGGATATAAGCCAGTACAATAATACTTAATGGGTGTTTAAGAATATTGGAATTGAAGATGGGGTTGCGCAACCAATAGTACACAAAGCCAAGAAAAAGTAGGATATATAATGGCTCTGTGGGTATGGTTAGTCCAAATCCGCCCGGCAAATCATCATAATTAATGCTCAGAGGTACCAAGGCTCCTGAAAAAAGTAGGGTTTTTTCTGTGTGATAAATGAGTAATAAAATATATCCTATGGCAATAGGTGCTAATAGGAAAATATATAATTGATTGAGAGTTAAAACGGTTATTGCAGCGGCCACAAGCGCAATCAGCCCCCATAAAATGTAAGGGTTTTTGGTAATAATGGCAGCGGTTTGCAGTTTGCTTTTCAAAGGTTTGTTGAATTTCAAGCCACATCAACCGGTGTGGTTGGTTTGTTCTTGTAAATTTCGTAGATAACCAATATGATAGAAGTAGCGAAGAAGGTTGCAATTACTGAGAGTAATAGCACCAACGTGCGTTTGGGCCAGAATTTAATTTCAGGTTTAACGGCAGCTTGAACAGTCATTTTGTGAGATAATCTTTCATTTACGTCTACCATTCTTCTTTCGTATTGGGCGATCAAATCGGACTCTTTTTCCTCTTCTAATTTGATTAACTCATTTAATGCTACGAAATCACCTCCATTAGAAACCAAGGTTTTTTGTTGATCTATAAGATCTTTTAATTTGGAAGATTTTGCACCTTGAACCGCTTGCACTTTATAAATTTCTTCAGCCAATGCTCTACTTTGTTCTTCGTAGTTGGTAATACCCTTTTCACCCAATGAACGCATCTCATCTTTGATGCTTTGGATTTTATCTCTTTTAGCCTTTAAAGCGCGCTCAACAATTTGCAAAGCTGGAACAGCCAACTGGTTTTGGATTTCAGTTTTTACAGAATCGTATAAAATAGCCATGCCATTAGCGATATCAGCGGCCATTTGAGGATTTTCATCCAACACTTCAATGGTTACGGATAGGTAACGTGTTCGTGTAACTGAAATGTTCTCCTTTAATTTATATTCCAAAGCAGTTTGAGGATATTTTTCTGTTTGGGGATTAATATTATAGTGCTTGTAAAGATTGAAATTTCTCACCAATCTGCCCATCAAATCGCCCGATAAAAGAATTTGAATTGCTTTTTCAGCTTCTTCTTCTTCACCAAATTCTAAAGGGTCTTTCTGACGAACTTTTGCATCTGTTAATAACGCATCAGAAATGGAGTTGTTTTTAGATGGATAGAAGATGTGGGTTGCTTTGTATTTGGGTTTGGTGATGAAGGGCATTGTAATCACGATTGCCATCACAGCGGCGATTCCGCAAGCAATCATTAATACTTTTCTCCATTTCCAGAAGAAGTTAACTACATCAACCAAAGTAAGCGGTTTTACAGAAGTAGCTGGAATTAAATCGTAATTATGGGGAGTAATTGGGTTGTTAGCCGACATAGTTGGAAGTTGGGAATTTTTCAAAATTAAGTAATCAACGCGTGGATTGGTTGAAAATTGTAGTAATAGCGTGAAAGTTTTCTACAACCTTTGGCACAAGTTGATGTGAAATTAAGTATGTAATTGCCTGAATATCATAGAGATGTAGGCTAAATTAAATGTTTGTTAAATGTCAAAAAATCTCATGATAATATCGTACTCTTTATCTGAGCTACCATCATGATCTTCAGCAAGAAAGACATTTTCTACCTGAATGCTGTAACGCTTTAGGGAAGCTACGATGGGTTTGGCCAAAGTGGTGTTGATTTTCATATTTACCCAAAGTTTCCCATCTTCACCATTTCGGATAACCAATCCAAGAATTTTTGCACCATTTTCTTCTACCAAACGCGATAGTAAAGAAGGTGCATAGTCTTTGCCATCGAGGTGAAGTACCAAAATTGCTCCCAAACCTTTGTATGTGAGGCTATCGGCGATATAATTGTTGATGAGTTTTTGTTCAACTACGCCAATGAATTCACCCTGATTATTGCAAACGGCAAGGTTTGACAAATCGTTGGCTGCCAATAATGGAATTAATTCGTATAGATGATTGGTTTCTGTAGCTACAGCGGGATAAGGATGTCTTGGAACCGCTTCATCTAGATTTTGGTTTTTGGGTAATTGTGAAAGTTGCGCCAATCGGGCATAATTGTATACCTTTTTATTTTCGATAATGGGCAATTCTGTAACGCCCATTTGCATCATAAACGCAATTGCGGCCTCCACAGTATCTGTGGTTCTGAGTGCACTGAGGTTGTGGTTGATGAGCGATTTTGCAATCATGGCGTAATAACAAAGATAACATGAAAACCATAATTTGGTTTCAATATTTGGCAAATGAAATGGAAATTGGACAGAAGCGAAGCAAACACGGATTGATCGCCCTTCTAAGAATCAATCTTTTAGAAAACGGAGATATGAGAAATAAATTTAATAAAATTGGCGATTTTACCAATGATGGGAATTCTCGTTATTCCATCTGCCTTGAACTTTCAAAACATTTTCAATGAGTTCGCGGGCACATCCCATACCGCCTTTTTCTTTGGCGATATATTGGGCAATCGCTCTTACTTCGGAACAAGCATCTTCCGGGCAGCAAGGCAAGCCCACTTTTTCAAGTACTGGGATATCAGGAAAATCATCGCCCATATACGCAATATCCTCTGGTTTTAAATTCCAAGCGTACAAAGCTTCTTCAAATGCTTCCATTTTGTGGCTTTGACCAAGATAAATGTATTGAATTCCTAAACCTTTTAATCGTTCAAGAACACCATTTCCTTTGCCGCCGGAAATGATGGCGATGGGGTAGCCCAACTTCACTGCATGTTGCAACGCGTAACCATCCTTGATATTCATGCTTCTAAGCATATGCCCTTCCTCCGTTACCAATACTTGGCCGTTGGTGAGTACACCGTCAATATCAAAAATAAACGCTTTTACTTGTTTGAATTTATCTATTAAATTATTACTCATGATAGATAAAATTAATGAGTTCGCGTCATCGATTCTGGTGTTACGATGATAAAATCAGCTATGTTACTGTTGTTTTTATCAAATGTTGTTACGTCTGTTTGGGTGCGTGTGCTGATCGTAATTATCTTTAATGGCCATTGTGTTGCCATGGGGTTTTGCTTATAATAAGTATTCAAGTACCATTCGATACTTTGGTGATTATCACTATGGTAACACCCATTGTAATGAATAAAAATCGGAGCGCCCTTGGAGGTATTCGCAGATAATTGAGAGAAAGTTTTGATGGTTTCAGAAGCCATGGTAGCATCTTTGATTGCCTGACTCATGGCCAAATTAGAAGTGGCTGGCATTCCATGTCCTCCAACCGCCTTTGAAATTTCTGCGTAGCAAGACAATGTACTATCGTAAGGGAATGGGGTTGTAGCGAAGAGGGTTTTTTCTGTTAACGGTAAGGTATCTAATGCTTTGTATCCACCTTTGTACATCAATCGGGCGTATTTACGTGGAATATTGGTTGCGATAAATGGAAGATTATTGTCTTTAGCAAAATCCACCAAAGGCTTGTAATCCGTTTTGAAATTCGGCCAAAGTTGGGTAGATTTTTTCAGTTTTTCATAAGCATCGTTGCCGCCACCAAACATACCGCCTTGGTTGCTTTGGGTATCAGGATCTAATAAATAGGCATTTAATGCTTGTTGCTGGTTGGTTTCAAACATCTCTGCACCCAAAATCATATTTTGGCTAGTTTGATATAAGTCTGATGTAGTTTGATATTGAAGCCAATGGGCGATAGGATTATCGTGGTATTCGCCATACAAAACAACCGTTATCTGGTTTGGTTTCAGTTCCTTTTTTATCGTGTTCAACATTTTGGCATAGGTAATTTTTTTACCTTTTGAATCATACAATTGAACGGCGACAACCTGGTCTGGTTTAATAGCCACAGTAGGTTCATTTTGTTGGTGCTGAGCATGTAGTTCGGAAGAAGCAATTGAACTTCCGGCAATTAGCATGATAATAGCTTTATGAATGAATTTCATGTATTTATTTTCGTAAAATTTGCAATGTAGCTCTTCAAAGTTATTGGGTTTTTGTCCAATTTCCATATGCAGCTTCCAGCGGTTTACCTGAAAAATCAAATAGGCACATATTTTCCCAAGATGAGGTGTTGTTCAATTGAAAGGTATTTTTTCCAAACCAAGCGGGCTCCCAATAGGCGATTCCTTTGTAATGTTTTTTACCAGCAAGTAATTGAACCGTTTTAAACAACCATTTATTTTGGCTCTTAGCTTGGGCGGCATACCCTGCACACAATTGCGAAATTCCGCCAACCACATTGGTTTCATTATCTACAAATGAAAGGGTAAAAGGGTAGGCAATTTCTGCGATCATGAAAGGTTTGCCGGTAAAATAGGCTGTGTTTTCAAAAAGGTTAAACAGATTTTCGGGATCGCAACCATGCCATAATCCGTAATAGGAGAACCCCCAAATATCAAAATCTAGTTCTAATTTTTTGATTTCTTCAATGGTATAATACAAATTAATATCGCCAGCAAGGTGAAAGATAATTTTGGTTTCGGGCGATAATTTTCTAACTACATTCGATGCGGAATCATACACGGTTTTGAAGTTTTTGAATCCAGTTGCTGATTTCCAAAATCCACAGGTTGGCCATAAAAATCCGTTGGTTACTTCATTTCCAATTTGGATATATTGGGGGAGTACGTGGTTTTCTTTTAGTATGGACAATTGACTTCTTATGAATTGTGCCACATATGTTGCCAGCGAATCAACGTTGTTGTTTTTGAACGAAGCTGGGATTTGTTGATTTCCAGGATCCGCCCAAACATCTGATAAATGAAAATCTAACCAAGTTTGCAGTGATTTTTGTTTACAAAGCTGGGATGTTTGGATAATTTGCTGAATGTTGGGATGGGGGAATGATGCACTGCCATTGAGCAGTCTCAATCGAATTGTATTAACATGGTTTTGCTTGGCAAAATCCAAAATGTGAACATCGAGGTTGTTGCTATCTTTTATTTTCCAAAAAGAATTGGCGGAATTGGTAGACAGATCCCAAGCGTAAATGGGGGTAATGGTATCTGTTTCGATTCGGGGTAAAGGGGGATGGGTTGGTTCTTTGCAACCTAGCAGGTTAGAAACAAAAAAAGCAAGGAACAAATGAAAATGAAGTCCCTTGCTTTTTTTCATGTTTTAAATTTTTTACCAGCCTAAAATCCAAGCAAACATCAATGGAGCAACAATGGTTGCATCACTTTCCACAATGAATTTTGGCGTATGAATATCCAATTTACCCCAAGTGATTTTTTCGTTGGGAACTGCACCGGAATAGCTACCATAAGAAGTAGTTGAATCGCTAATTTGACAGAAATAGCTCCAGAATGGAATGTTTTCCATTTCCATATCTTGGTAAAGCATTGGAACAACGCAGATAGGGAAATCGCCAGCAATACCACCGCCAATTTGGAAGAATCCTACCCCTTTACCTTCTGAATTCTTCACATACCAATCGGCCAACCAAGCCATATATTCGATACCGCTCTTCATGGTACTAGCCTTGAATTCATTTTTGATTACATAAGAAGCGAAGATGTTTCCCATGGTTGAATCTTCCCAACCGGGAACAACAATAGGCAAATTTCTTTCTGCGGCCGCTAGCATCCAAGAATCTTTGGGATCGATTTCATAGTATTGCTCCAGTTCTCCACTCAACAAAATTTTATACATGTATTCGTGTGGGAAATATCTTTCTCCTGAATCGTCAGCAGCTTTCCATATGCCGTGAATGTGCTTTTGCAATCGGCGAAATGCCTCTTCTTCTGGAATACAAGTGTCAGTAACACGGTTGAAGTGGTTTTCTAACAAATCCCACTCGTCTTGCGGACTTAAATCGCGATAATGAGGAACTCTTTTATAATGGTTATGAGCCACCAAATTCATGATATCTTCTTCGAGGTTGGCACCTGTGCAAGAAATGATATCTACTTTTCCTTGGCGAATCATTTCTGCCAAGCTTTTACCCAATTCGGCTGTACTCATGGCACCGGCTAAAGTAACCATCATTTTACCACCTTCAGTTAAGTGTGTTTCGTAACCTTTGGCAGCATCAACCAATGCAGCTGCATTAAAATGCAGGTAATGTTTTTCTATGAATTGTGAAATTGGACCTTTCATGTGAGTACAAAGATATTTATTTTTCTGTGAGCTTTATTTTTCACCCAACCACCATTTTCTTCTATAGGAATTGTACTTGGGTGCATGTTGATGAATTCTTGCTAAAAGAAAATTCATGGCTTCCTCTGGATTGTCTGTGATAAGGTACAAATCATGATCTTCATGCGAAATTGCGTGTTTGGCTTCCATGAATTTCAATTGTTCTACCATATTATGCCAGTATTCAGTTCCAAAAAGCACAATAGGATATTGTGGTATTTTGTTGCACTGAACCAAGGTATAAGCCTCGAAAAGTTCATCCAAAGTACCCAAACCTCCGGGCATAATAACGAAACCCACGGAGTATTTGAACAATAACACTTTTCTAACAAAGAAATAACGAATATTTACCCAAACATCTAAATAAGGATTGGGTTTTTGTTCAAAAGGAAGTTCAATGTTAATACCAATGGTATGTCCACCTACAGATTTCGCACCCCTTGATGCGGCTTCCATAATTCCAGGACCTCCGCCGGTTACAACGTTAAACCCTGCAGCCGCCACTCTGGCGCCCATTTGAAATCCTTGTTGATAGTAGGCATTGTCCTCTTTGAATCGAGCAGAACCAAAAATGGAAACACACGGACCTTCAAAGTGCAATTTCCTGAAACCTTTGATGAATTGGGTAAAAACAGACCAAGCGAAACCCAATTCTGTAATTCGGTTTCTTGGTCCTTCGAAAGCGCGCAAATCGTTGTTTCGATCGAAAGAAGAATTTTTATTTTCTGAGGAATTCATATAAAATGAATGGTATTAGATTCAATTGTGAATAGGCAAAGAATTCACCAAAATCGGTAGAATTAATTGGAATATTCAACAAATATAGGGAGTAATGGGGGTTTTTTCGGGCGATTAAAAAGTGAAATTGGAGGAATTAGACATAAAAAAGGCTGCCTTCGAGGAAAGCAGCCTTTAGAATGTTTAATAGATTACTTAATTAAAAACGCTCGTTTGCAGCGAAGAAGAAATCGCCTTCGATTTGCGCATTTTCATCGCTATCAGAACCGTGAATTGCGTTTGCATCGATGCTCTTAGCAAACAAATTACGAATAGTACCTGCTTCTGCTTTTGTTGGGTCAGTAGCACCGATCAACTTACGGAAATCTTCAACTGCGTTGTCTTTTTCTAAAATGGCAGCATAAATAGGACCGCTAATCATGAAATCAACCAAATCTTTGAAGAAAGGACGTTCGCGGTGGATCGCATAGAATTCGCCAGCCTTTTCCTCGCTCAAACGAGTGTATTTAAGGGCAACTACTTTGAATCCAGCTTGAATGATTTGATCAAGAATTTTTCCTGCATGTCCGTTAGCAACAGCATCAGGCTTAATCATGGTGAATGTACGATTGGTTGTCATTGTTGTTATTAAAATCGCCGCAAATTTCGTAAAAAACCCACAGATTATTGCACATAATCGCTTAAATATTGGAAATCGGCGGTGAGATTTCCATTTTCAGCGATGGTTGCATGTTGTAATAATTTAGAATTGGATTCCATTAGTTCCGGAATGATGTGTTGCATGAGCATTTCACCAAATTCTTCACTAGCATCTTTGGGTAATTCATTGGGTAAATTTCCAACAGCCATGATATCGATAGAATTTTCTGTATAAGCACTGCACGGTTGTTGGGAGATTCGATTCCAACCAATTACGGGATTGGCGATACTTGTGGCTTCATAAGTAATGGGAACGGATCCGTGAATATCGCAGGAAATATCGGCGATAACTTCTGGGAATGCCTCATTGGGCAAGGTGTTTTCAGGTTTAAATAACTGGGGTAAATCGTTTGTCCAATAAATGCCATTTACCAGCAAATCTGTTTTATGCGCATAAGGCATGAACTGGCTATGATATTCTTGATGGTGCTGATAAAAGTGCTTTGTATCCCAATGCGTTAGGGTGGGGTGTACGTATAAATCAGGAGAATTTAATTGAACAAAAACGGGTTCATTATATTGAATATGTAAATATTGATTGGGAGTAACTTCTCTAATTCTCAGGGCTCTTAACATATCCAAAGCGCCTTGTGCCACCCTTCCTCCTCCGGTAACGGCGATGCGGATTGGCGGAATTTTGGCCATCAAAGCTTGGGTAAGCATTTCGGCGTAATTGGCGCATTGGTGGGCGGGTTTTAAGTGAAACAACTTGTGTTTCTTGCCGTACACCAATAATCCATTATAGGTACCTACCACACCCGCATATCGCCCGAAACCCAAAACACGCTGTCCGGATTCCCAACGAAGTACTTCATAATCAATTAATTTAATGTTTTTGGCAAGGATATCTTTGAGCATTGCCTGGTTGTAAGGCTGCTTTTTGATGGTATGAGAAAAGAAAAAATAGGTCTTATCGGGAATAAGGTATTGTTTAGGTATCTCTTTGATATTAAATATGATATCGCAATCTTGCAGCGAATCTGCAACCTTTATTCCCACTTCTTTGTATTGGTCGTCAGAGAAACAACGATCTGGCGAAGATTCCACCAAAATTTGGATTTGGGGATAGCGCTGTTGCAGGGCCACACACTGAATAGGGGTAAAAGCCACGCGGTTGTCTGGGGGTGATTTTCGTTCTCTAGAAATACCGATTCGCATGTTACGAATTTCGTTAAAGTTTTTTATTGGGCGATAATTTTCATGAAATTGGGGTTAATTTGTAGGGTATCTATTTAGGTTTTACAAACAAAATGTGTTTCAGTTATTCCGTGAATTTGAGTGCTCAATCGTTACAGAGCAAGTTGGGAATTAACGAATTGCCCTTACCCAATCCTGGTTTTTTCTTTTCAGGATTTGACCATCCGATGTTGCCGGTAATTGCGATGATGGAACAGCAAATTGTACCTACTGTGATGCAATGGGGATTAATTCCTTCATGGACGGCAGATGCGGGTAAGGCCCAGGAGATGGGGAATTTTGGTTTAAATGCACGGGCAGAAACTGTGGATGAAAAGCCCATGTTTCGTGGGGCATGGCAGCATCATCCTTGCATTATTCCTTGTAGTGGATTTTTTGAATGGAAGGATGTTGGCGGCAAAAAGCAACCGTATTACATTCACTCCGCAGAGGCAGACTTTCTGCTTTTTGCCGGTATTTGGAGTTCATGGATTCAGCCGCAAACGGGCGCCGAAATCCAAACCTATTCCATTATCACCACCGATGCAAATGATTTGATGGCCGAAATTCATAATGTTAAAAAAAGGATGCCCGTAATACTTGCGGCTGAATCTGCGCTTAACTACCTCGCCGAATCGCCCGAAAACCGCCTAACCTTTTTACAACCCTGCCCTAATGAAAAAATAACCGCATATCGCGTTTCAAATCTAGTTAGTAATTCACGAGCCAACCGAAACGTATCCAATGTGTTACAGCCATTTTCCGAAGGTTATTCACAAACGTTATTCTGACGATTTCTATCACTATATTTGCCGCCCAATGAAAAAAGCTTTTTGGATGGCCGCAGTTGCTATTGGTGCCTGGGCCTGTCAGTCTAACAACTCTACCGAAACAACATCCAAAGATTCTAACGCTCAAGCTGCTGCTCCAGCTGTAAACAAAATGCCTGTTGATGCCGATTGGACGGCCTTCGCAAGGTATGTTTCTGGTGTTCATGACGAAATGAATACCGAATTGGAAGCCGCCGACGTTTGGAAGCTTCATTCTGCAAAAACTCATACCCGTTGGGAAGAATTGCAAAAGCAATTTGGTACCGTAATTTCTACTTGGGTAGAAGGCAAAAAATACCTTACCGATCAATCGCCAAAAACATTGTTTTACCCATTTGCCGGAGGCGATTTTTATTACGCAAACCTATTTTACCCCAACCGCGATACCATCATTATGATTGGTTTGGAACCCTGTGGTTCTATGTTCGATAAAAAGGCAACCGATGCCAAACAATTGGATCAATACTTAACAGATTTGGATCAGGCAATGTTCTATCCCCACAAATTGGGCTTCTTCAGAACATTGAGCATGGATAAAGACTTTAACCGCGGCTATTTGAATGGAACCTTGCACACATTTTTATTCTATTTAACCCGTGAAGGAAATAACATTCACTATGTTCAAAGTTTTGATGTAGACGAACAAGGTAACATGGCTAATGTAACCCCTGTGGGAATGGAAAGAAGCAAGCAAGTGGGTATCAAAATCGGATATTCTAAGCCTGGCGATAAACAAGTGAGAGAATTGGTGTACATATCTCAAAACGTTGCTGATAAAGAATTGGAGAAAAAGCCTGGCTTTGCATTATATTTCCAAAAAAGAGGCGCCATCGTATCTTACTTTAAAGCAGCGAGTTACTTGTTGTATAATGAATATTTCTCAACCATCAGAAACGTG
>JAGKXC010000028.1 GCA_021151535.1 Sphingobacteriia bacterium
TATTAGGCGTTTGCCAAATGGCTTATCCTAAATAAGCTTTGAGGATTTTACTCTTGCTAGATTTTCTTAATCTGCGAAGTGCTTTTTCCTTAATTTGTCTTACTCTTTCGCGAGTAAGACCTACTTTTTCAGAAATGTCTTCAAGAGTATGTGCCGCGTTTCCATCTAATCCGAAGTAATACTTCAACACATCTCTTTCTTTATCGCTCAAAGTAGAGATAACGCGATTGATTTCATTTTGAAGTGACTCATTCAGAAGCGGCATGTCTGGGTTGGGTTCGTCGTTTTGGTCTAAAACGCCCAATAAGGTATTGTCTTCTCCTTCTGCCAGAGGAGCGTCAATACTTAAGTGACGGCCAGAAGATCGTAATGCATTTTCTACTTCGGTAAGAGGGATATCGAGTGATTCTGCGATTTCTTGAGGGGTTGGTTCTCTTTCAAGTTCTTGTTCAAGGCGGGCAGAAGCTTGGGTGATTCTTCCTAAGCTACCTACTTTGTTAAGAGGTAGGCGTACAATACGACTTTGATCGGCTAATGCTTGTAGGATACTTTGACGAATCCACCAAACTGCGTAGGAGATGAATTTGAAACCACGGGTTTCGTCAAATCTTTTCGCCGCTTTGATTAAGCCCATGTTTCCCTCATTGATTAAATCTCCTAAAGTTAAGCCTTGATTTTGATACTGTTTAGAAACGGAAACCACGAAACGCAAGTTGGCATTTACTAATTTTTCCAAAGCGGCCTGATCGCCTTCACGAATACGACGTGCGAGTTCAACCTCTTCTTGTGCGTCGATCATGGGAACTTTAGAGATTTCGTTAAGGTACTTGTCTAGCGATTTGTTTTCGCGATTGGTAAACTGTTTGGAAATTTTTAACTGCCTCATTCTGTTGATACGATTTTGATTCCAGATTTAGTAGGAATAAAAAGCCTTGCAAATATAACGAAAAAAGTTGGAAAAAGTTGGAAAAAGTTTAACGGGAAGGTGGGTTTTGGCGGGGAAATCTTGTTGAACGGGCCAAATTGTAAGATAAAAATAATTTGAACTAAAATGAAGGGGATTTGGGGGCTGTAATATCTAATTAACTGAATATGTTAAATACTGCCCATGCACCGATATAGGCAATTAAACCATATAAAAAGAAGATGGTAAAAGGCCATTTCCAGCTGCCCGTTTCGCGTTTCATGACGGCCATGGTGCTCATGCATTGTAGGGCGAATGCGTAGAATACTATGAGGCTTAATGCGTAAGGCAATCCATATTTGTGTTTGCCCGTTTCAGGATTGATTTCCGATTGCATTTTGTCTCGGATGCCTTGGGTGTTGTCTTCAGAACTTTGGAAAAGCGTAGCCATGGTTCCCACGAATACTTCACGTGCTGCAAAAGATGAGATCAATGCAATTCCAGTTTTCCAATCGTAGCCAAGTGGTTTGATTACAGGTTCAATGAATTTGCCTAAATGCCCAGCATAAGAAGCTTCTAATTTGCAGTTTGCCTTGATTTCTTCGGCGTTATTGGTGTTTCCTGGATTTTGGGCAATAATTTGTTGCGCTTTTATTTCTGCCGTTTCTATCGCCCTACTTGGGCCAAAACTAGAAAGCCACCATAATACCATCGAAATGATTACGATAATTTTGCCAGCCTCCTCTAGGAAGGATGTACATTTTAACCAAGCTTGATGAGTAACAGTTTGCCATCTGGGCTTTTGATAAGTGGGCAGTTCTAGGATGAATTCTGAGTATTTATTTTTGTCTTTTTTGAAGAAATTAAGTAAAAATGCAAGTATAATGGCGATGAATATGCCCGACATGTATGCCGCAGTAATTACAAAAGTTTGCGCGTGGAATGGACCCCAAAAAGTGGAGAACGGGATTGCAATTGAAACCAATAGTACGTAAACTGGCAAACGTGCGCTACAGCTCATTAATGGCACGATTAGCATTGTTGCTAATCTTTCAGATTTGCTTTTAATACTTCGTGTTGCCATGATGGAAGGAATGGCACATGCAAAACCTCCAACCATTGGGATTATACTTCTACCATTTAAACCTAATTTTCTCATTATCCTATCGGTAATGAAACTTGCGCGAACCATGTACCCTGAATCTTCTAAAATTCCTATCAAGAAAAATAGAATGAAAATTTGTGGCACAAAAACAACAACGCCTTCTAATCCACTCATCAATCCGTTGGTGAGGAAATCGGTAAAATGGTTATTGGGTAACGAATTGCTTATCCCTTGATTTATCCATTGGAATAAATTTTCTATCCATTCCATGGGTTTTGCAGCAATAGAAAATACGCCTTGAAATAGAACCAACATGATAAAACCAAGAATGAAGTAGCCCCAAACTGGATGTGTAGCCCATTTGTCGAATTTTAAGGTTAATCCTTTCCAATTTTCGGTAGCCTTGGTTGTAGTTCTAGAAAGTAATTTCTCAATCTCGATATATCTGCCAAGTGTTTCCTGGTTTAACCCATTTGGTTTGGTGCCCGACCAAAACAGTTTCAATCGATCTTCAATTTGGGTAGGATTGCCCAATGAATGTGTGTTTTTTGCTCTTTCGATGGCTTTAAATACGGGCGATGCATCTTTGTCTTCTCGCGGATTGAACCAAATGCATGGGATACCCAATTCCATTTCCAATGCCTCAATATTGACTTGAATACCTCTCCGTTTTGCCGTGTCTTGCATAGTTAAGATACAAGCGGCAGGTTTTTCAAATTCTGAAACCTGCGAAAAAAGTAATAAGTTTCTTCTGAGATTAGATGCATCCAAAACGAAAAGGAAAATGTCTGGTTGCTTTTCACCTATCCCTGCTACATGTGTAACTACGAGTTTTTCGTCTTCAGATTCGGTGTAAAGCGAGTAAATACCAGGAAGATCTACCAAATCGTATTGGATTTGATTGTATTGTGCAGCGCCATAGAAAGCTTCAACTGTTGTGCCGGGTAAGTTGGAAGTTTTCTGACTTAATCCGGAAAGGCGATTAAATAATGTGGATTTGCCACAATTGGGATTGCCAATTAATGCGACTCTCGTTTTTGAAATCATGGATGGCTAGATTCACAAGGCATCACTTCAATCAAACTCGCTTCTTCAATTCTAAGTCCAAGTAAGTAAGAATCAATTTGATAGGCAATTGGATTTCCGCCTGCTGCGGTAAACATTTTAGTAATTTCTGTTCCAGGAACACAACCCATTTCGGCTAATTTTAATGAAAATTCACCGTCTTTGATGCGGGTAATTCTCGCTTTAGAGCCTGGTTTAAGTAATTCCGCAGTAGCAGTCATTGATGCAAATTTAGAATGATTTTAAATAAGAAGCAAATATTCTTTTATTTTTCAAATCAATAACTCAGTTTTTTTAAATGATTGGAAAGAAAATCGCCAACAACTTACTGGGTTCAAGATTGAATTAGAAGAATATCATGTTTCAGTTCTCAAAAATATGGGATTCAGATTCAGTAAATACTGATAAATGTCATTGAGGGGGTATTGAAACAACTTCTCCAGCTAATTGAAATATTTCCCAGCTTTTTTCAGCTTGTTGTTGAAGCATTAATTTGCCGTTCATAGCGATACAAGAGCGTTTTATGAACTCTTGCATTGCAAGGGTGATTTCTGGATTGTATATCAAATCTAAAAATTTGCAATTTGGCTTAACGAGATGAAATGGAATAGGTGGAAATTCCGAAATATGAGGCCACATACCTATAGGTGTGGTATTGATGAATAAAGTGTCTGGCTCTATTTGGTGGAGTTTGTCCCAATGTAGGGTTTGGGGATTTTTAGTGCTTCGATTGTACGTTTGGAAAGGTATATTGAGCTCATTTAAAACGTATTTTACTGTTTTTGCTGAACCGCCATCGCCCAAAACAATGGCGGAAATAGGTTTCGATGGACACAATGTTTGGATGGAGGCTTTTATCCCGTAATAATCAGAATTGAATCCCCATAAAGAGAAGTTTTCAAAGAAATTTTCATGAGCATGGCTTTTAAAGGTATGAGGTGGTTGTGAATCCTTTGTATTTTGTTCTACCTTGTTTGATGGGTATTTGGTTATTTCCTCATTGAATGACGGATTAGATAAGCAATTTATGTTTAACTTTTTTAATGAAAGTTCGAAGGCTGTGTTTAATTTTTTTGGTATTACGCAAACGGTATTTACGCTTTGGATATTTGCCGCTTCTACTGAAAGAAATTCAATAAATGGAATAATGCTAATTTTATGTGGGATCGTAACATTTAATCCTAAGATTTGATTGTTTTTTAGTAATAAGTTGATTAAATCATTAATAGATTCAAGGGGAAGGAGTTGGTAATCCCACTGAATAAATAAAGTTTTTGGGTTAGCTGTATCACTTTGTAAATTGGTGAAAAAACGCTTGAAAATTTCAGGCGATTTTGAATGTGAAATGGGGTAGCCAATGAGCCCCAACTGCATCATGATTTTGAGAATTTATGTTTAACTGCTTGGTAAATCATTGGCAGTAAAGAGATTCCAATGATACCAAAAACTACCAATTCAAAATTATTTTTAATAACGGGAATTCCACCAAATACATATCCTAACGTGGTAATGGAGGATACCCATAAAATGGCACCTGCAATACAATATCCAATGAATTTTTTGTAGGTCATTGTGCCTAATCCAGCGGCAAAAGGAGCAAATGTTCTTACGATAGGTACAAATCGGGCCATGATAAGAGTATATCCGCCATGTTTTTGGTAAAAATCTTCTGTTTTATCTAAGTATTCTCTTTTTAGTAGTTTGATGTTAAAATCGAATATTTTGGTTCCGAGTTTGGATCCTACTAAATAATTTACATTATCGCCCAGCAGCGCTGCGCAAATGAGTAATGGAATTAAAATCCATACATTGAGTGTATTGTCCATGGCAGCAATAGAACCTGCGGCGAATAACAAAGAATCTCCAGGTAAAAGTGGTAGGATTACCAATCCGGTTTCGGCAAATACAATTGCGAATAAAATGATGTAGGTTAGATTTTTGTATTCGCTTACAAGCGCTTGTAAATGTTTGTCGAGGTGTAACAGCCAATCTAGGGCTACAGTAGCAATTGATAATAAAGTCATGAAATTGATTGAATTAAAGTAGATGAGTAAATGATGGTGCAATTTTACGCACGGAAATTCAAAACCCAATGTTTTTACAAGGTTGTAAACACAATATTTGAGCGAAAAATCGGTTATATTTGTAGAAATGATTTATACGTTAAACCGCTTAAAGTTAATTGTTGTAGGGTTGATGTTGGTGGCTTTTACACTAACTGCAACTTCTTGTGGTGCAGCTCGTAAGCCTGTTGCTAAAAAACATAGCGGTTGTAATTGTGGTTTTTAATTATTCTAAATTGTGCTAAAAATGCTGTAATTTTGCGGCAATTTTAGTATTAAATGACAACTCAAAGTACATACGTTCCTTATAAGGTTAAGGATATTTCCCTTGCAGAATGGGGTAGAAAAGAGATCAAAATGGCAGAAGCTGAGATGCCAGGATTGATGGCATTGCGCGCTGAATACGGCCCTAGCAAACCATTAGCAGGTGCAAGAATCGCAGGTTGTTTGCACATGACCATTCAAACAGCAGTTTTAATTGAAACATTGGTTGAATTGGGTGCTGACGTTACTTGGAGTTCTTGTAACATCTTCTCTACTCAAGATCACGCTGCTGCTGCTATCGCCGCTGCGGGTATTTCAGTTTATGCTTGGAAAGGTATGAACAACGAAGAGTTTGATTGGTGCATTGAGCAAACCTTGTTCTTCGGAGAAAACCGTGAGCCATTGAATATGATTTTGGACGACGGTGGTGATTTAACCAACATGGTTTTGGACCAGTATCCTGAATTGGTGGCTGGTATTCGTGGTATCAGTGAAGAAACAACTACAGGAGTTCACCGTTTATATGAGCGCGTAGTTAAAGGTACTTTGCCTTTGCCAGCAATCAATATCAACGATAGCGTAACAAAGAGTAAATTCGATAACAAGTATGGTTGTAAAGAAAGTTTGGTGGATGCCATCCGTCGTGCAACTGATATTATGTTAGCTGGTAAAGTAGCTGTAGTTTGTGGTTATGGCGATGTAGGAAAAGGTAGTGCTGAGTCATTACGCGGTGCTGGCTGTCGTGTAATTGTAACGGAAATTGATCCAATTTGTGCATTACAAGCGGCTATGGATGGTTTCCAAGTGTTGCGTTTAGAAACGGCTATTCCATTGAGTAATATTGTTGTAACTGCCACAGGTAACTGCAATATCGTTACAGGTGAGCATTTTAAAATGATGAGAGATAAAACCATCGTTTGTAACATTGGCCACTTCGATAACGAAATCGATATGGCTTGGTTAAATGGTAACTTTGGTAACACCAAATACACTATTAAGCCACAGGTAGATGTTTACAATGTAAACGGAAACGAAGTTGTTGTATTGGCAGAAGGTAGATTGGTGAACTTGGGTTGTGCTATGGGTCACCCTAGTTTTGTAATGTCTAACAGTTTCACCAACCAAACTTTGGCTCAAATGGAATTATGGCAGAATGCGTCTAATTATAACAATGATGTATATGTATTGCCTAAGCACTTGGATGAGAAAGTTGCAAGATTGCACTTGGCTCAAATCGGTGTTGAGTTAACTGAGTTAACCAATGAGCAAGCTGCCTATATTGGTGTTTCAGTTTCTGGACCATTCAAAAAAGATCAATACCGTTATTAAACAAAACGGAGTTAATGAAAAAAGGCGATCCAAGTGGGTCGCCTTTTTTTATTCAATTTGAACCAATTAAATGGTTTCTTCGGCCAAAACGGTCTTTACAATTTCTGGTTCTGTATCTTTTTCAACCACTAGATTTTCGATAATGAACTCCTGGCGTTCAGGCGTATTTTTGCCCATGTAATAGTTTAGCATTTTCTCAATATTTGACTCAAGTGAAAGGATTACAGGCTCTAAACGGATATCGCCCCCAATGAATCCAGCAAATTCGTCTGGTGAAATTTCACCCAATCCTTTAAATCGCGTGATTTCAGGTTTGTTACCAAGTTTGGCGATTGCATTTCTGCGCTCTTCATCGGAATAACAATATATAGTTTCTTTTTTGTTTCTCACACGGAAAAGCGGAGTTTGTAGAATGTACAAGTGGCCATTCCTTACCAAATCAGGGAAAAATTGGAGGAAGAAAGTCATCATCAATAAACGGATGTGCATTCCGTCTACATCGGCATCTGTTGCAATTACAATTCTATTGTAACGCAAATTTTCTAAACCTTCTTCAATGTCTAAAGCGTGTTGAAGTAGGTTGAATTCTTCGTTTTCATAAACGATTTTTTTCTTTAAGCCAAAGCAATTCAGCGGTTTACCTCTTAAGCTAAATACTGCTTGTAAGTTGGGGTCTCTGCTTTTGGTGATGGATCCACTCGCTGAATCACCCTCAGTGATAAACAGGGTTGATTCAAATCGGGCGTCGCTTTTTGAATCGCTTAAATGCGTTCTACAATCTCTTAATTTTTTGTTGTGAAGATTGGCACGTTTTGCTCGTTCTTTTGCGAGTTTTTGAACGCCTGCCATATCTTTTCTCTCCCTTTCATTTTGGAGGATTTTCTTCAACAAGGCATCGGCTACTGTTGGGTTTTTGTGAAGGTAGTCGTCTACGTTTTTCTTTACAAAATCCATCATGCCTGTTTTGATTGTAGGACCATCTGGTCCCATATCTGTTGAACCTAGTTTAGTTTTGGTTTGGCTTTCAAAAACCGGTTCAATGATTCTTAAACTTACTGCCGCTGTAATGGATCCGCGAATATCAGAACCATCAAATTCTTTTTTGTAGAAATCACGAATGGTTCGTACAAAAGCTTCTCTAAAGGCGGCTAAGTGAGTTCCACCTTGTGTAGTGTATTGGCCGTTAACGAAAGAATAATATTCTTCGCCATAGGAATCTGTATGGGTGAAAGCGATTTCGAAATCCTCTGCTTTCAAGTGAATTACTGGGTATAAAGCTGTTTCTACTGGAACTTTGTGCTCCAACAAATCCAATAAACCTCTTCTTGAAGCAAAAGATTCGCCGTTGAATCGAATGGTTAAATTGCTGTTGAGGTAAGTGTAATTCTTGATTTGTTCTCGCAAGAATTCGCCAATAAAGCGATAGTTTTTAAATACTGAGTTATCCGGCTCAAAAGAAATGAAAGTGCCATTGGTTTCTGTAGTTTCCGATTCTGGAACATCATCAACCAATATTCCTTTTTCAAAAACTGCCTTTTTGGTTTTCCCATCCCTGAAACTTTGAACAGTAAAGCTACTAGATAATGCGTTAACAGCTTTGGTTCCCACACCATTCAAACCAACCGATTTTTGGAAAGCTTTGGAATCGTATTTGCCACCGGTGTTTATCTTTGAAACGCAATCAATTACTTTTCCCAGTGGAATACCTCTACCAAAATCTCGCACATTAACACGTTTTTCGTCTATGGTGATTTCGATTTTTTTACCATTCCCCATCACGTGCTCGTCGATAGAGTTGTCGAGGATTTCTTTTACCAAAACGTAAATACCATCATCGGCAGCTGTTCCATCGCCCAACTTACCGATATACATACCGGGTCTTAGGCGGATATGGTCTTTCCAATCAAGACTGATGATTTCGTCTTCGGTATACCTTACTTCCTGGCTCATAACTACAATAATACAATGCCAAAAGTTGCAATAGTTCTTGAGTTGTTCACATCAAGCGGAAATTTTTGGGCGATTTAAAGAAATTGGGGAGTAATCTGAATTTTGGACGATTTTTGTTAGAATCTGACAACTATCTTTGCGATACAAAAGGTAAAATCTGTTATGAAAATATATACTTTCCGTAATTCGCACTTCTTAAGTATTTTGGGATTAATGACTATGGTTTTGATGGGTTGTGAAGCCAAAATTGATCGTGAATTTAAGAAAGTATCACCATTTATGGGAATTGTTGAGCGTGCTCAATTTGATTCTTTGCCGGATTCGGCTGCAAACATGATGATGAGGTTTGTGAAGGAATTTCCGGAACACCCGCAATCACAGAAAATGACGGTTGCAGCTTTTCGTGTGGCGGAGAAAAAAGGATGGATGGCGAAAGCTTCGGAGTGGTCGCAGTTTTATGTAGATAAATTCAATCCAAAGGGCGATAATTTGTTGGAAATGTTGGTCTTAGCTTCGTTTTATCACGAACAAGTTGGTCTATACGACAAAGCCATTGTCAATTATAAGCGTATTAAAAAAGAATTTAAGGCTGACGGATTAAAGCCTAATTATAGAAATTTATTCGAACAATCTCAAATTATGTTGGAGATGTTGGAGAAGGGCATTGTAGATCCTGAAAAGCAAAGTGAATATTTGATGCGCAAATCAGGTATGGATACCGCTGCAATAGTGGCTGAGCCAGCTGCATAGTTGCTGTAATTGGATTTTAGGAATTGCTCTCAGGGTTGTATTCTAAGCTGAACTCTGAAACTGATTCGATTTCAGAATTAATAAGAATAGTTTGTTTTTTTTGCAGGTTTCTTTTTGAAATCGCCCCGCTTCCAAGCATTAATAAATTCAGCCCAAGCCATTGGAGAGAAGATATTTTGTGGGGGTGCTTGTTTGTAATAATACAACTGATTGGCCCTTGATTGTTGCAAGTAACTTTGTGCTGCTGCGGCATCATTAGGGCGTAATTTTAACAAATCTTTTAATTCCTCTTGTTCTAGATTTTGTCTTGCTATTTCATATTTGTCGTGTGGGATGTTTTGCGTTAAAAACGCATGGTCAAACATGGTTTTTAAAGGCATAGCACGAATAAAAATAGCCGGTAAAGTTAAGGTATCTTGAACCATTAATTTTACTACATGGTAACGAGTGGTGGAAAGGGTATCTGGGACAATATGGCGTGAAGGTTTTTGTTCAATTTGCATAAAATCAATGGTGTCGCCTTTTCGCACAATAACAGAGAAATATCCGGATTTGTCGGTATGGCCAATCATTCCTAATCTTGAATTTTTGATCACAACATAAGGGATGGCTTTAAGGCTATCTGAGGTTAAAACCAAGCCAGTGAAAAGGATGTAGGGGTTGCTTGGTGTTGGTTTTAAAGGTTGGGATTTGACAGGGGAAGCAAACATCGCCAACGATGCTATCGCCAGAAAAAAAACGCGTTTAAGTAAGATGAAAAATTGATCCCTAGCCTTTTTCATATATCACAAATGTACCGAAATCGGATTAAAGAGGAAGCAACCAACCAATGAGTATCGTAAATAAAACGATGAACGGTGTAGGTATTTTCTTGGAAATCAGCATAATTAATGTAACTGTAAAAATTCCAATATCTAGCCAATGATGCCATGTTGGTTGGGTGAAAAGATTTGATAATCGATCTTTTACAAACAATGAATTCAGCATTAAAGCGGCGGAAAGGATGAAGCCAACGGATGCAGCAAAAATTCCGTCTAGTGCCAAACGAATTTTCTTAAAGTGATGCAACATGTCCCAGATGGGATAGGCGAAAAATAACATTAAAGTACCAGGAAGGAAAATTGCAACCAAGCCAATGAGGCAACCACCCAATTGACCCCAAAAACCATAATCGAAATGCTTCATGGAGATGGCATTTAAATAAACGGCGAGGTTGAAATTTGGACCAGGTAATGCTTGAATCAAACCAAGGCCTGTATTGAATTCTTCGGCGCTAAGTCGATGTTGATAAACAACATATTGCTCATAGCTCATCGCCGCCATTGCGTTGCCACCGCCAAAGGATAGTGTGCCAATCCGATAGCTATTTTCCATAAGAATAACAGGTTGGGCGATATTTAAATATCCTTGATTTAAGCTCAGAATTAATCCAGTTCCACCAATGAGTAAGAAAATTGCGCCAATAGCGAAAAGATTGCGCCAAATAATGGTTTTTTTGGGCGATAATTTCACTTCAGGGAGGCTGTATTTATTGAGGTTTGCACTTAAAAAGCCACCCATTAAAACACCTAATGGAAAAATGATTGGCGTGTTAAAAAGGAAGCCGGCGAGTCCGCAAAATAAAAAAATTGTATAATTGGTAACGCTTCTTTTGATCCATGGAGCCATAGAAACAACCGCATAAACCAAAAATCCTGCCACCATGGGTTGCATTAAATGTAAGTGTTTTGCTGCAAGGAATTTGGGAGACAATGCCAATGCCGACATTAATATTGCACCTGGAAGAGCCCAAAATAAAAGCGTAAGGATTGCCAAAAAGGGGCCACCTAATTTGAGTCCGATTGCTGTGATGGTTTGTGTAGTGGATGGGCCAGGTAATAGTGAACAGAATGCATTGATTTCAGTTAAATCTTGCGCTGAAATAAATCGATGTTTATCTACTAGTCGTTTCTTGAATTGAGGCAAATGTAATTGCGGACCTCCGAATGCTGTTAAACCTAACCAAAATGCTGCCCTAAGAAACTTGATTTGTTTCCCAGTTCGAATTTTGGAACCTGATTCAACAATAGACATAGTAATAAAACTGCAAAGGTCATCAAATATGCGGAAAATGTGATGAATTTTTCGATTTTTATGGCATTTCTTATGCTAATTTGCGAGAGAATTAATTAAATCATTTCTATATGCAATTTGTTAAGGGGATAAATTATACAAAGGCAACAATTTTTAATGTGTGGCCCAGCGGTTTCAATTCTGGATTAACATTCATGAATATGAAGTTGTGTAAATCCGTATTGGTGGCAATTGTTGTTTCAGTAATTTCTTTATTTCAAACAAGTTGTACGTCTTCTAATTCTGATTCCAATGAACAATCATTGATGAAGATGCACGTAGATTCACTGTGGTCCAAGAATAAGCAAATTAGAAGTAAATTTCGTTTGAAAGTGGATGAATTGAAGGAGCGTAAGACAAGTATGTTAGCGGATTTACAGGTTTTAAAATTTGCTAATCCCAATTGGATAAACACAAGGCTAACTGAAGATGACAAATTTGCCATTAACAAATGGGAAGCCATCGCCCGAATTTATAAACACATGGTAGATCGTTACGAACATGCTGTGATGGATGCCGAAGAGAAATTCTATCAGATTAAGGCTATGGAAAAACTGGTAGATAGCAATCAGTATTCCGGCAAAAAGGATCAATTTAAAAAGGATTACAAAGCGCTAGATATTGAGTTGTCGAAGTTGCTAGAAGAGGTTACGGAAATTGATATGGAGATTGGCGCAGTAGAACCGGATTTTCACCGTTTGGATCCGAAAATTGAGGAAATTATGGAGAAAGCTGAGGCTGATTCAAAAAGAAACAACGTAGATTAAACCTAAAAGTAGGTCTGTTTAAATTTCTCAAAAATCGCGTCTTCCATAGATTCTGTTATATGCATGCCGTCGAATTTGAATTTTGGCGATTCTGCTTTTTCCTCTCTTACAAATTCAAAACTTGGGAAATAAAACATCGGATTTGAATAGTTTTCTGCTCCCAAAGTTTCAAATAATGCGGCTTGTAAAAGCGATTTTGAAACCGCAGAGGTAAGCATCCCGTCTCGCAGATGTCTAACCGGACTAATCGTAAAAATAACAGGTTTTCCGGGCGATAATTGCATAGCTACATCGCGAATTTCTTGAATTTGTTGTTGCAGCGATTGGACATCAGAAATGGATTTCACAAATTCTGATTGCGGTAATTTATGGCAGTTGCCAACAATAGTATCTGTGGGCTTGTGATGGTAATATACAGCGGTGCCCAAGGTGATAAATAGAGCATCACAATTTTCTAGAAAATCCAGTGTTTTTGACGTTGTTTGGGTAATGTTTTTTAACAGTATTTCCTTGTTGTTAAAGTGGAACTTGTATGCGTGATACAAGGAATGGAAATGGTTGTTTGCTGCATAAATTGAATTTCCCAAAAACGTTTCAATTGTTGGGTGAGAAAATTCGGGGTTTGCCGATTTTACAACTAGTAATAATTTCAGATTCTGTAGAATAGCATGAGGATGAAACAATGTGCCAAAAGGGTTGCTTAAAGCATTCGCCAATAAAGTTGAATTGATTTTTTCTGAAATTACATCGGAAAAACACGAACCCATGAAAAATAAATTTTGTTCTTGCTTAAGCAAATTGAGATTCGGGAAAATCAATTTGTGTTTTTCAAGGTTTTGCATGTTTTATGAGTTTTGATGTTCCACGAAAATGGCTTTTGTTGTGAATTTTTCAAAGTATTTTATACACTTTCAGAATTGTTTGTAAAATTAGTTATTTTGGGTTGTGCCACAGGTATGTTTTGATTTAATTTGTTAAAATTGCTGATTAATAATAAGATGAAATTTAAACATATCCTGCTGGCGTTTTGTGTGTTGTTTTTGAGTGTTGAATCTACAGCGCAAATGTCTGGTAGTTACACCATTGGAGGAACATCGGGTCCAACGAATTATGCTACCTGGACAGATTTTGCAACCGATTTTAATAGCAAAGGTGTAAGTGGAAAAGTTACAGTTACGGTAAAGTCGAACACAACAATTTCGGCAGCCGTTTCCTTAAAGCAACATTCTACCAATCCCACCAATTCTACTAACACATTAACAATTGATGGTGGATGGTATTCTGTATCAGGTTCTGAAGCTTATGAGTTGTTGTTGATGGATGGGGTTGATTATGTAGAAATCAAAAATGTAAAATTCATTAACTCCAGTACTAGCGCCACCTTGATGGGTATTCGGTTTGCGAATGGAGCCAATGATAACACCATCAATAGCTGTTCAATAGATTTTTCTGGGGCCATATCGGCATCTAGTTCAGGTGGCGCATATATAGCCTTTACATCAACGAATTCATCGCCATTAAAAACATCCTCTCAGCATTTAGGGGTTAGAAATACGGTTAAATCTTGTACACTTACAACATCGGCATCTTCATCGCCCGGACCAACATATGCGATTTTAACGCAAGGGGGAACCACAAATTATTCTACCTCAGGTACTGAAAATGTATTTTCGGATAATATCATTCGCAATTTTTATCATTCTGCATTTTACAGTCAGTACACCAATGGTGATAAAATTCTTAATAATAACATCAGCAGATCTGCTGCGAGTAGTTCATCGCCCGTGGATACATTGATGGAGTGTATTGAAATTGAAAATGGAAGGAGCGGTAATCAGGCGTTAACCATTAGTGGTAATTCTATCCAAAATTTGCCTTTTTCCGGAGCAACATCGTCGGCTACATATCCAATCAATACCTTCTATGGGATAAAGTTGAAAAACAGTGATGGAAGTACCAGTTATCCGATATTGGTAGAGAGCAACACGGTTAATCGAGTAATTTGTATGAATGGTTTTTGGGGCATGAATGCTGATGTAACCAATTTGTTGTTGTATTCGAAGAATCGCATTACCAATAATACTTGCGTTTATGGATATGAATGTAGTGATATTCGGGCGATTAATTCAACGGATATTTCAGCCATTGGCAATTATATTGCCCACGAAAATATGGGTACATCTAAGTCTGGAATTTATTATTCGATGTATTTTCAAAATGTTCCAACTAAGAATAACGCCTATAATGAAGTTGCCAATAATACCATTGATTCTTGTTTGGCAGGTGTTGAGTTTTATGGAATTACGGCTGCATGGGCTGGTTCATGGAATATAAGTAGAAATAGAGTAACAAGCAGTGCGATTAGCTTTGGGTCTGGGCAGTTTTTGGCCATATTTATGATTTTTCAAGAGAATCTGGATATGAGTTCGAATTTGATCGCCAATAATTCATCGCCCAATAGCGAATTGTATGGAATTTATGTGTTGAATTACAATTCTGGATATAAGAGTAATTATTGTAACAATACGGTTTATATCCGAAGTTCAAATACTGCTATTTCTTGCTTTGGAATTTATGCTGAGGATGAAAGCGAAATTTCCTACACCGGAAATGTTTTGGATATGGTTACCAGCGCTACTGCTTATCCAGTGAACTTAATTTCGTCTGCTAATTTGGGTAAGATCGACAATAATACATTCTATTTAAAAAATCCTTCGGAGTATTGGGCTGCTGGATCTAATTATGTAACATCATTCAAAGATTGGAAAACAACCGGTGTTGTGGGGTCTGGAGATAATTTTAGCAATTTGAATTTTGTAAATGTTACCAAAAACGATTTTACTCAACAGTGTTTTGAGGCACAAAATAACGTTCCGTACTTGCCTTTAAATGCGCTTGATATCAATAAGAAAGTTAGAAATAAATCTTATCATGATAGGGGAGCAATAGAGTCTGATATGGATATAGCGGCTGTGAAAACAAGCTTTACTGTTCCTTCTTCAGTTTGTGCGGCGTGGGAAAGCAAAGCGGGAATTACATTGAAAAACAATTACGTGGATACTGTGTATAATTTTTATGTGGCTTTTTCTGTAAATGGTAAGGTAACCCGTGAAAAAGTAACGAAGAAAATTTTACCGGGCGATACGAGTACTTATTGGTTTAAAACACCCATTTCTTTACCAATTGCGGGTTCTACCAAAATTGTGATCTATGCGGATGCAGTGGATGATAAATTAACGAATGATTCATTGTATTTCTCTACTACGGTGAAACCAGCACCGGGGGGTAGTAATTTTGAGCCTACAACAAAGGTATTTACACCGAATAATCCAACGTATTTGAGAGCGAAGCCATATGATGTTACTTTGGTAGATTTGCCTGTAATATATGATATGAAGCCACCCAGGGCTTATACCAATAGCCAATATGGAACGGCTTGGAAAGTGAATGCCATTGCCTACTCACCTGCGGGTAGGTTGGTAAACGGTACTTCCATAACTTTCCCTACTTCTAGTAAGAATATGGAATTGCAGTTCAAAACCAGTGATACTATGTTGGAAGACAGTTTTGTGAATTTGTATGTGACATTTACAGATTTAAATAATGGTTGTGATACTGTTTTAAAGCGTCAGGTATTTATTGCTCCAAGGGTAGTGCCTAATTTTACCATTCCAAGTAAAGCATGCGCAGGAGATACCATCAAGTTTGTGAACACCAGCAGAATAAAATCAGGTTATATTGTTAATTCTTGGTATTATGGAACTGGGGTTTCTGGCGATACTTCACAGGATTATGACGGTTATTTCATTTTTACGAAGTCAGGAAAGTATCCGATTACGTTGAAGGCCTATTCTGGTTTGTATGGCTTTGTTGGAGTGAAAACCGTTGATTTGGTTATTAATGAAATTCCTGTGGCTCAATTTTCAAGGCAAAATGCTTGTACGGGTGCGGATTTGGTGTTTGTGAATTCAACTACCCCAAAAACGGCTACAATGTACTGGGATTTTGGCGATGGTAACGGAATGAATAAGAATTCAAAAGATACCATTCGATTGAGATATAGCAAATGGGGGACCTATAATGTAACATTGAAGGCGGATATTGCTGGTTGTATTGCAGTTTCACAGCAAAAGGCGTTTCAGTTTGTAACGCCCAAAGCTGACTTTGCACAACTAAGTGGTAGATGTAGTGGTCAGTTGTTTGAATTCACTAATAATTCATCCATTGAATCGGGTGTGATTGGAAATAAGTGGTATTTCAATTCACTTGATTCCAATACCAATGATAGGAATGGCAAATGGCGATTCTATAAAGCTGATGCAATTTGGGTAAAATTGGTTGTAAAATCTGAATTTGGTTGTAAGGATTCTATGCAAAAAAATATCACTGTATTTGGTACGCCAAAGGCAGGATATACATGGGATAGGGCTTGTAAAACCGTTAATTCACAATTTAATAATACCACACCAGATGTTGTGGGAACAACCATGAATTATCACTGGAGTTTTGGAGATGCAACTACTTCAAATGCAAAATCGCCCTTAAAAAAATGGGATGCTTTAGGTAAATACAACGTGAAAATGGTAGCGGAATCAACCAACGGATGTAAAGATTCTATTTCCAATTCAATTACTGTTTTGGAATCGGTATTTCCAGATTTTAGTGCAGTTAATGCATGCTCAGGTGTGGAAATTGAGTTTTTAAATCAATCTAAACTTGAGAGTGGGGTAGTTACATATAAATGGGATTTTGGCGATAATTCTGTTTCTACGAAGATATCGCCTATGAAAACCTATCATGTTGGAACTTCAACATCTTTTAATGTAACCTTGAAAGCTTATATCACTGGAGGATGTGCCGATTCAATCACCAAACGAATTGATATTTATGAGGCGCCAAGAACATGTGAAATTGTGGCTGCGGCTGATTATTCAGTTTACCATTGGGGAATCAAAGTGACACCGAAAGATTCATTTGGTAACGCAGGAGGACAAGACAATGTAGATTATACTTTCATGATTCCAGGGATTGATACCATTCAAGCGTCTGATGCTTCGGCATTTGCGATGTTTGATGTGAAAGCCGATGGTGTTTATGATGTAATTATGGAAGCGAAAATGCGAAACAATGGAGCCTGCCTGTGCGTAAGTGACAAACAGTTAGTTACCGTTGACCGTTTGGCTGTGAAAAATGGGTTAAATGCACCTCAGTGGAATGTGTTAGCCTATCCCAATCCCAATTATGGAAATTTCACCGTTGTTATTTCTGGTGCTAAGCAAATGAGAGATATTAAGTTGTTTGGCGTGAATGGTGCGTTGATAAAAGAATGGAAAGGCACTTTGGGTGAAGGTGGACATAAGGTGATTGGCAGTTCATATGGTGAAAATGGTAATACTGATGGTTCAACCTTATTGACGATTGAAAGGGGCGGTAAAAAAGAGATTACCATCAGTAATTTGGGATTAAGCGCGGGTGTTTATAACATAGAAGTGAATACCGAATTGGGTTCTCAAGTTTTGAGGCTAATGGTTGAATAATTTCGATGGAAAGAATATTGTCTGAATTGGAGCACTACCAAACGGGTAGGGCACAAAGAAATAAAGAGAATATCCATGTAGTATTATGGTTGGTGAAGGATTTTGCTTGGTTGATGCACTTTAAAATATTGGGCTTGGTGATGGCAGTTCCTACTGTAATATTGGCCATTGTTCTAACCGTTAAATCGTTGATGACTTTGTTTGATACTTATTATAAGTGGTTGTTTTATCAGGTTAGACATACTTTAAAGGAGGGGGGTGCAATGTTAAGATCACAGACTGCGGAGGTTTTGCCAAAACAGGGAAGTGACTTGAGTAATTTCGATAAACAAGAAAAAGATTTAGAATGGCCAAATCGAATTGATGACATTGATTTTAAGGATTTCAATTTTAGGGATATTTCTGAACTTATAGAATCCAAGGGTTTGTTAACCAATTCAAAGCATAGAATTTTAAGATTTTTGGGATATGGCGATTTGGGTATAGAAAATTATGCAGGATTAAGAACAACTGTTTTGAATGATGTTTTGAGTGATTACTATCACAATTTGGCCGTTACTTGTTGGATAATTGGTAATGTAATTTGGATGGTGGGTGAGTTCTTTTTTGATGATACGATTCGTTATGTATCTGTGCCGTTTTTTGGAATTGGCTTGGCGGTAATAGGTTGGTATTATGTTTTTTTGAGGGTTAAACTAAAAACAAAAGACTCCTTGAAGGAGTCTTCTGTTAAACAATAACCCATGTACTATAACTATAACCTGTAACGGCCTTTCTCTAATTAATGCCTTGTGAGAGGCTGTTTTTCGAGTTGGAAAAAGCGCAACCATTGTTTGTCATTGGTTTGCGTTCTTATGTTTTCTAATAAATTTCTGTATGCACTCAGGCAGAATAACAATTGCTTATTGTTGTAATGAAGATCTTGAATCTTGGCGCGATAATCGGCATTGATTGCGGCGATTTTTTGCTGAAAAGTCTGATAAGAAATTTGCTGTGCCAGTAGTTGGGTAGTGTATTTGGCGATATCTGCGCGAACTTTTAAGTTAAGGTTATGGACTTGGGAGAATTCGGCGGAGATAATTTCTTCGGTTTGGTTAGAGAAAGTGTCAAGTGCCAAATTAATCGCTGTTTTTTGGGAGGGGGAGAGGTCTAGGGTAGAGAGGTTTTTCAGCGTTGAGGTGTTGGTGTCGTGATGGTTTTCGAATTCTTTGAAGTAATCGCTGCATTCATGAATGTTAAAACGTGGCGATAACCACGAATTGGGAAGCGTGTGAATGAATAGGCTATCCCCGGAGAGGGTTGCCACTAAGTTAGAATCTGATGGGAGCGAACTTTCATTTTCAGCCAGTAGCGTTAAGTCGCTAATATGTTCTTGGCTATTTGTGGTGAAAGTTGATTCGGGGTTACACGCCTGAACTAACAGCAACAATGCAGCGGCAAATAGTCTATGTAACAACGATTTTTTCATGATTTTCTTCAATAACTTACACAGCATAAACACATTGCCCCTAAAGAAAGGGGAATTGTTTTTTTATAGTTACCTTTGCGGCTGGATTTTCCTACTCTATGGAGACACAGGTTTATGTACCCGTGAACAAGGTTAGGGTTGTTACGGCAGCCAGCTTGTTCGATGGTCACGATGCGGCCATCAATGTGATGCGCAGAATCATTCAAAGCACAGGTTGTGAAGTCATTCATTTGGGTCACGATCGCAGCGTTCAAGAAGTGGTTGAAACAGCCATTCAAGAAGATGCCAATGCCATTGCGATGACCTCTTATCAAGGTGGACACAACGAATATTTTCGTTACATGTACGATTTGTTGCAGGAGCGTGGCGCGGGCCATATAAAAATATTTGGTGGTGGCGGTGGTGTTATCTTACCTGAAGAAATTGCGGGTTTGATGCAACACGGTATCACAAGGATTTATTCGCCAGATGATGGTCGTTCCATGGGATTACAAGGAATGATCAACGATTTGGTTCAGAAGAGTGATTATGCTACGGGATTGCAATTGCATGGCGAAGTTGGTCGCTTGAAAAATGGTGAATCTAGTAGGTTGGATGTAGCACGATTGATTTCAGCAGCTGAAAATCATCCAGAATTACATTCAGCAGCATTGAATGAAGTGAGGGAAATGGCGTTGAGTATGCGTACGCCTGTATTGGGAATTACTGGTACCGGAGGTGCAGGAAAAAGTTCATTGGTTGATGAATTGGTTAGAAGGTTCTTATTGGATTTTCCTGACAAAAAATTGGGTATAATTTCTGTTGATCCATCTAAGCGTAAAACGGGCGGAGCGTTATTGGGCGATAGAATTCGTATGAACAGCATCAATAATGATCGTGTTTATATGCGTTCGATGGCTACCCGTCAAGCCAACTTAGCGTTGAGTTCACACGTGGACGATGCGGTGAGTATTTTGAAGGTTGCCGGATTTGATTTGGTGATCGTTGAAACCAGTGGTATTGGGCAAAGCGATACTCAAATTACCGAACATAGCGATGTTACGTTGTACGTAATGACGCCAGAATATGGTGCGGCAACGCAGTTAGAGAAGATAGATATGTTGGATTATGCGGATGTGGTGGCGTTGAATAAGTTCGATAAGCGCGGTGCGTTGGATGCATTAAGAGATGTTAGAAAGCAATACCAGCGTAATCATAAGTTGTTTGAAGCGGATGTGGATTCAATGCCCGTGTTTGGTACAATTGCATCGCAATTCAATGATCCGGGAATGAATGCGTTGTATGGTTCACTCATGAGAACCATCGCCCAAAAAACTGGAGCAGATTTGGAAAGTAAGTTTCATGCTGATCAGGAAATGAGTGAAAAGATTTTCATTATTCCTCCGCATAGAAATAGGTATTTGAGTGAGATTTCTGAGAATAACCGCAAGTATGATCAGGAAGCGCAAGCACAGCGAAAAATCGCACAAAGGATGTATGCCATTCATTTGTCGATTGAGCAATTGAAAGAATCAGGGGCATCTGTGGAATTGCAGAAGCAGTTACAGGCAGAATACGATAAATTGGTGATGGAAATATCGCCTCGAAACAAACAAATGATTGAGGGATGGAGCCAGCTGAGCAATTTATATAAGCAGCCTGAATATGTGTTTAAGGTGCGCGATAAGGAAATTAAAATGGCCACTCATACTGAAAGTTTGAGTCATACCATGATTCCAAAAGTAAGTACACCGCGATATGAAGCTTGGGGAGATTTGTTGCATTGGCAGTTACAGGAAAATGTTCCTGGCGAGTTTCCATATACGAGCGGAATTTATCCGTTTAAGCGCGATGGCGAGGATCCAACGAGGATGTTTGCAGGCGAGGGAGGCCCTGAGAGAACGAATAAGCGTTTCCATTATGTGAGTTTGGGAATGCCGGCGAAGCGTTTGAGTACGGCATTTGACTCAGTTACACTGTACGGTAGAGATCCACATACACGCCCAGATATTTATGGTAAAATCGGTAATGCAGGTGTAAGTATTTGCTGCTTGGATGATGCCAAGAAGTTGTATAGTGGATTTAATTTGGCCGATCCAAAGACGTCTGTTTCGATGACAATTAATGGTCCTGCGCCAATGTTGTTGGGCTTTTTTATGAATGCAGCGATTGATCAGCAGTGTGAATTGTATATCAAGAAAAATGGATTGGAGGAAGAGGTAAATAAAAAGATTGATGCGATGTACGCGGCCAAGGGTTTGCCAAGGCCGAGGTATAATGGTGCATTGCCTGAAGGTAATGATGGTTTGGGATTAATGTTGTTGGGTGTTACGGGCGATCAAGTGTTGCCTGCGGAGGTGTACAACGAGATCAAATACTGGACGTTATCGCAGGTTCGTGGAACGGTTCAAGCCGATATTTTGAAAGAAGATCAGGCGCAAAATACTTGTATTTTCAGTACTGAATTTGCGTTGCGTTTGATGGGCGATGTTCAGAAGTATTTCATTGATAATAAGGTGCGTAACTTTTATAGTGTTAGTATTAGCGGTTATCACATTGCGGAAGCAGGTGCAAATCCTATCACTCAGTTGGCATTTACTTTGGCCAATGGCTTTACCTATGTAGAGTACTATTTGAGTCGCGGAATGCATATTGATGATTTTGCTCCAAACTTGAGCTTTTTCTTTAGCAATGGCGTGGATCCTGAATATGCCGTAATTGGAAGGGTTGCGAGAAGAATTTGGGCCAAGGCGATGAAGTTGAAATATGGGGCCAATGCTCGTTCACAGATGTTGAAATACCATATTCAAACCAGCGGTAGAAGTTTGCACGCTCAGGAAATTGATTTCAATGATATCAGAACTACTTTGCAAGCTTTGTACGCAATTTATGACAACTGTAACAGTTTGCATACCAACGCATACGATGAAGCCATTACAACGCCAACAGAAGAAAGTGTAAGAAGGGCGATGGCGATTCAGTTGATTATCAACCGTGAGTTGGGCTTGGCTAAGAACGAGAATCCGATTCAGGGTAGTTTCATTGTTGAGGAGTTAACGGATTTGGTAGAAGAAGCGGTATTGAGTGAATTCGATAAGATAACTGAGAGAGGTGGTGTTTTAGGGGCGATGGAAACCATGTATCAACGTTCTAAGATTCAAGAGGAAAGTTTGTATTACGAAACTTTGAAACATACAGGAGAAATGCCAATTATTGGTGTGAATACATTCCTGAGCTCTAAAGGTTCTCCAACAGTATTGCCAGGTGAGGTAATTCGTAGTACGGAAGAAGAAAAGCAATTCCAAATTGCAAAAGTTGAACAGCAACATGCCTATTTTGGAGAAAAGCGAGCACATTTGTTGAATGATTTGCAGCAGGCTGCTATTGAAAACCGCAACATGTTTGAGGGTTTGATGGAAGTGAGTAAAGTCTGTACGTTGGGCGAGATAACGGAATCGTTGTTCTCGGTAGGTGGTCAGTATCGCAGAAATATGTAATTAAAAAAAGCCCGTTTAAACGGGCTTTTTTGTTTGT
>JAGKXC010000029.1 GCA_021151535.1 Sphingobacteriia bacterium
GCAATGGCCTACAAGCCAGAATCAGATGTTTTGGTAATTGGATACCGTGATGGAAATATAGACCTACTCTATAATGATTCTCGAATTGTAAATGTTCCAGGTTTATTCAATAAATCTTTACAAGGCGACAAAACCATATATCATATAAATTTTAGCAACAATCACCAAGCGCTAATTTCTAGCTATTTTGGGCTATTGGTGGTTGATTTAAAAAATTACCAGATTTCTGATTCCTATAATACAATTGGAGATTTGGGCAACTCTATTCCCGTTTTTAGTAGTTGCATTAAGGGAGATTCTATTTATATCGGAACAACCACTGGAATTCGATCCGCTCCATGGAACAAGCTTGTTAATCTCAACGACTTTAATGAATGGCGTTGGATTTATAAAAATTTCGGCCTCCCCTGCCGCAATTTAGCTCAGTATAACGATTCGCTTTTTTTCTCAACAGATTCCCAAGTTCTCAGATTATTTCAGGGCGATATCCGAATTGCATCACCAAATAGAAAAATTGCTCGAATTTGGAATAACAACCAAGGATTGCATATCGTTTATCCTGGAGCCATTGTAAATTATGGTGGAACAGGATCACAATATATCAATTTGGTTACTTGTGTAACTCAATTTAGTAATGGAATTTATTGGTTCGGCACAGGAATAGAAGGTGGGTTAATTAAAAAAGCAAGTTCCGGAGAAGTATCGTATATGCCAAGTGGACCTAGTGGGTATTCCGTTTATAAAATGACTCAGCAAGGAAATTACATGCTGGCTAGTGCGGGTGGTGTAACTGCAACTTTTGGAAACTCGTTTAATAACGGTGGATTCTATATTTATCATAATGGCGAATGGAAAAACAATATTAAAAGTCCTTTAAATTCCAATTTATACGACTTTACATACGTTACCTATGCGAAGAAGAGAAATTGGCAAATAGCTTGTACCCATAGCTTTGGGATGTTGGTTTTTCAGAATAACGAAGTAATTATGCGTTGGGATCAAACCAATTCTCCCTTGGTAAAACGAGTAGATTCATTCATTTGGACCTCGGGAGTAGCTGAAGATAATAACGGGAATATTTGGATAACATCATTTGGCGCTGAAAAACCACTTTTGTGTTACACCATTAGCAATACCTGGAAATCCTTCCCTGTTAAAAACAACCAAATCAAAGGAATCACTATCGACAAAAACAATAACAAATGGCTGATCTTACAAGATGGAGGAATCTTAGTATTCAACGAAGGAAAACTTGTAGATGACGAATCTGATGACTTATATTATACAATCACAACGAAAAATGGACTGAAATCCAATGACGTAAATGTTATCTGTGCAGATCTTTTGGGTTACGTATGGATTGGAACAACTCAAGGACTTAGCATATACACTGGCGTTGGTAAACTATTTATCAATCCCAAAGTTGATCCATTTGTAATAGAACAAAATGGAAGTATCGGATATTTAATGGGCGAAGAAAACATTACAGACATACTCTATGATGGAGCAAACCGTAAGTGGATGTCGAGTAACAACGGACTATTTCTCATTGAACCTTACGGACAAAGGGTAATTAGACAATTTCAAACTAACAATTCGCCTTTAATTTCCAATAGGGTATTTTGCTTAGGACAAATTGAAGAAACCGGAGAAATATTCGTGGGCACTGATAAAGGAATTCAATCCTATCGCAGCGATGCTAAATCAGATAACGGTTATTTTGAGGAAAAACTAAAAATCTATCCCAACCCTGTTCCACCTACTTATACAGGCATCATTACTATCGAAGGATTAACAAACAATGCCACTGTAAAAATCACTGATGCACAAGGAATTCTTATATCTGAAACCAAGGCTAATGGTGGCAAAGCAACGTGGAACGGCAAAAGATTGGATGGAAGCACGCCCAATTCAGGCGTATTTTTCGTAATGGCCATCAACGAAGATGGTTCAGAAAAAGCATTGGGGAAATTTATATTTATTCGCCCCAACAACTAAGACAACCAATTTATAATTCAATTGTTAAACCATCATATGCTAACTGCATATTGTTTGGCAAACTCGCGTTCACTTCATCATGAAATCCCATCTGATGACTCATGTGCGTGAAATATACTTGCTTCGCCCTCAATTCCGTTGCCAATTCTACAGCTTCACTCAATGTGAAATGGGAAATATGTTTTTCTTTTCTAAGTGCATTTAAAACCAAAACATCTTTATCGTACAAAAGTTGCTTTTGCTCGTCGGAAATAAAATTTGCATCGGTTACGTAGGCAAATTTATCGAAGACAAAACCATGCACAGGCAACTTGTAATGCAAAACTTCAATTGCGGTGATGGGTAACCCAGCAGCTTCAAATTTGCCATTTTCAATAAGATGAAAATCAATTAATGGAATTCCCGGATATGGATATTCCGCAAAAATATAGTCGTAATGAGATTGAAACGCAGAATACACCCTTTGGGAACAATAAACTTGTACTGGACCATTTTGAAGGTAATTAAATGGTCGAATATCATCTAAACCTGCGGTATGATCTTTATGTTCATGAGTAAACAACAAAGCATCTAACCGCTTTACACCGGCTCTGATCAACTGATAACGAAAGTCTGGTCCTGCATCAACAACGATACTTTTATCGCCCCACTCTACCCAAATACTTGATCGCAGACGTTTATCTTTTGGGTTATTACTTAAACAAACGGCAGATTCACATCCAATTGGTGGAACTCCCTGTGAGGTTCCCGTTCCCAAAAATGTAATTTTCATCTGCCGTTTGAATACAATTTTATCGGATTAGTTTTTATCTAAATGTGCCTTCAAACGAGTGATAATACCCACTTGCATATTATCAACTTTTTTGTCGTTTGAAGCCCAGATGCTCAACCAGTCGGTAGCATGAATTACTTCAAAAATAGATTTTAAAGAAGTGCCTGAAACAGGATATTCATATACCTTGTTTCCTAAATTATCTAACACATCTTTCAAAAATTCGAATCTTGCGTTAACCCGTGAGTTTGTACCAGAATTCACAAAAATGAAATTGGTATCATGTTTTTCATAATAGCTTTCAATCATATTGTGATTTGCTTCGGGTAAAACGGCATAGAAACCCTCGCCTTTTGCGTTTTCCTGAATCTGCTGGCAGAAACGAATTGCCACCGCTTCGTATGGTAAATCACAAACAACCACAAATTTTTGAGCAATAGTTGCTTGGAAGAATTGATACATATTTGTTGCTTTTGAGATGATATCAGCTGGTGATTTGAACATAGTTTCAACGCCTCTTAACTCCTCTGTGTAATCCTCGCCAATTAATTCTCCCAATATCATCACCAAAGTGCTCAAACCAAAACCCAATGTCATTCTTGGTTGAAAACCTTCTTGTACTGAATAAAATGGCAACCCTGCTTCTGTTGCCAATGATTTCAACTTACCACCTGCCGCTACACATACAATTTTACAGTCCTTCTCCGTTGCCTCTGCATACATAGAAAGTGTTTCTTCTGTATTTCCACTATAGCTGCAAAGTATCACTAATGTTTCTTCATTGGCATAAGCGGGCAAATGATATTCATTGAATACTTCAACAGGAATTGGCATTTTATTAATAAACGCCAATCGCGCTAATCTCCCACCTATTCCACTTCCACCTAAACCACCAATAACAATATTAGAAAAGTCATCAACCTTTAAATGATGCTGATGATAATGAGCCAAAACATAATCGATTTGTTCGTGGAATTTCTCCAAAGAAAGTTCATGAGTAATTGCAGACATATTGCAAATTTACATTTTCAAGCATCCATTACCAAACAAAAAGGGCTGCAATTAGCAGCCCTTTTCTATTTGTCTAAAATATTTAGTATCTAACGATTAAAACCATTCAAACTTGTATCTGAAATCTTGAATCTCCGCTTTACTCTTCAAGGTTCTTTCAACAACTCCCATCATATACTGACCACTGTTCATGAATGCGTATGGATCAGGTGAGTTTGCTACTGTTTTCGGAACTTGAATTGGAGTACGCTTAGTAATGAATACTACTGCAGTATAATCCTTACCAATAATTGGCTTACTAAATTTATTCAATTCTGAACCAAATGCAGCACCTAAAATTCTTACTTCTCCATCCAATTGAGGAATCATTCTCTGACCCATTCTCAATTCATCTGCAGGTATTAACATACCATTAACCAATTTAGATAATTCTTGTGGTGTTTTAGCTTTAGCAATGGAAGCTTCCATTTTCGCCGCTATTTTCTTACCCTTCAATTCCATTCGCACAAGTGGCTCAATTTGAGATTTTACATCTTCTACTGTAGAATAGCCAATATGCTTTGCCACTTCAACCTTCATCACTACATGAAGAGATGTAAATGAGAATACATCTGAAACATCACCAGAATTACGCTTACTTTCAAATAACCATCCCAAAATTTGCTTTACATCGCTTGGATCATCAATGTTAGCAAATTGGGTAGTTGAAGTTTGGACATCACGCAATAATCGCGGAATCAAATTCTTTTGCTCTTGGACTTTATCAAATTTAGCAGGATCGTTTTCAACAGCTTTCTTAAATTCTCTTGAAGATTTTGTTACCAATTTAATTGTTTCAGCACCTGCTGTAACATCCAAAATTTGCTCCGTATATTTGATTTTGATTGAACTTGGAGATTCCATCATCTTGATAACGTGGTAACCGTATTGCGTCTTCACAACACCAATATCTCCCTTTTGAGCATTCTTACAAAAATCAGCAAATGGTTTTACATATTGACCAGCATTCTTCCAACCCAAATCACCACCATTTGCTGCAGATCCTTGATCGGTAGAATATTTGCTAGCCAACTCAGAAATATTTGCTCCGCCTTTAACTGCGGCATACAGTTCATTAGCTTTTGCCATTGCCATTACTGAGTCAGTAATATTGGTAGTACCATCAGCCAATAATCCTTTATTCGGAATCAATATATGTGTAGCACGTACTATTACATTTGTATCTTTTAGTTCAGCTACCTTCTGGTATACATAAAATTTCCCTTTAAGATAAATTGGACCAAGAACTGTTCCTTTAGCAGAATTCCACAACATCGAACCTAATTCTTCGGGTGCCTTTTTATCAGCTTCAGATAAATTAATATATCCAATTGCACCTGTAGTATCTGGATTCGCAGATTGACTTCTTAAGCCATTTGAATAACGCAACGCTTGATCAAAAATAGACTGAGTATCTTGAGAAGTTGGAATTACATCCCAAACTACATACTTAATAGTTCTGCTTTCCTGATAGTTTTTGTATTCTTCCTTATGTTCATCCAAATATTCTTCCAAATCTTCGTCAGTAACTTTTAAATCCTTATCCGCTATAGAAAAATTTGAAACAGCCACAATACTACCGTTTACAGTTTGATTTGCAGTAATATACTCTAATTCTTTTTCAAGTTTGCTTTTTACACTTGCCTTGGCGATGTAATCTGCATAACGCGTCATTAACTCCTGATCTTTGATACTCTCTGTTAAAGTGACCAAGAAACCGCGCAACATGCTATTAGTTTTTGATTGCTTAAAGTATTTCTTTACAACAGATGGATCAAATTTACCATTGGTTTGAAAATCAGGAATCTGGCCCATAGTTGCACTTGGGAAATTTCCCCATAGCAATTCACCCAACTCAGCCTCACTAATATCTATATTAGATTTTGCAATTTCAGAATAAATAACATTCCTACGAATTAACTCATCCCAAGCCTCTTGATAAACTTCCTTAACTACTTGCTTACGATAATCATCATCCTTTTGCATTTTTTCCAAAACAGAGGGATCGTTTTCCGTTTTACGCTTGTAAATCTTCTCCGCAAATTTGGAAATGTCTTCCTCCTTGTACTTCTTGCCACCAATAACACCAATCACTGACGCATCTTCGTTGGAATTGCTGTTTCCATATTTGTTGCTCAATGCATCGCTGATAACAAAAAGAACTAAAGCGGCAACGATCACCACCACCACCATGCCTGAGTTCCTTAATTTCTGTATAACTGCCATAATTTATTTAAGAAAGGCAAAAATAAAACTTCAAGTGTATAATCACAAAGCAGTTGAACTTTTTTCGGAAATTTTGCAAAAAAAATTATCAACCCTATCCATTTTCCTGCGATAACCAAACCAAATCCACATTGCAATCACAAACCAAGAAAACCCACAACCAATTCAATACCAATGACATAACCAATAACTATTTTTGTTTTAAGGCAAAATTGTTTGTTTTTGAACAATTATGGGTGCAAATATAATTGTTGCTTAATTTCTTTGCCTTTGCTACGAGTAATCACATCAAACACGCCTTGTCCTAACTTTTCCAAAGGAATCGTCATATCTACATACCCAAAATCCACCGATTCAAACACATGCTGAAACACCATCTGCTTCCCCTGTCGGATCTCTACTGTTAATGATTTTGCCTCAGGCCATGCTGCCCAAATCGCCAGCCTTCGAACATTTTTCTTCTTCGCATTATCCTTCTCTGGTTCAGTTGGATATGCTACCAATTCAGCAAATTCAATTTTCGTAAATCCTTTCTTCCCAGCAGAAGTACGATCCAATTCTACCAATCGGATATATGGAAATTTATCAGGCAAGGACCAAGCTGTGTATGCTGCCCACACTTTTTTTGAACCAACACTCAACCCCATATAATCGCCCATAAATTGCATTTTACCAGGTGCAACAGATGGAACTGCACTCATCCGAATCGCCTTAGAAATCTTTCTACCAGTTACATAACTGCCGTATATGTCGTAAAAATAACCGGTGGTGCTTCTTCTGCGATCCTGCCATGTAATCCATACTTCTTGACCCGCGGGATCAACACTAACCATGGGCGAGTATTGAGGATTATAATCTCCATCCATTAATATATTCTCAAAATCACGACCATTATTATTGGAATACAACAAGTAAATATCCAAATCTGGTACATGTTCTGAAAGCGTTCCTGCACTACTCAAACTTCCTCCTTCGCCAGTTTTTCTTTTCTTTTCCGCTTCAAATTCTATCAACGGCAGTGAAGAATACGCCACGTACAACTCTCCTTTTTTATTCGCAACAATAAACGGCATTCCATTAGCCCGCATTTGACCAGGTAATTCACCATGATTCCACCCTCCCCTTTGTAGTCCAATCGCTTTGTCTTTACCCCATGTTTTCCCGCCATCTACACTTTTATCGTACCAAATGGTATCTCTTCCTGCCCAAACCAAATGAATAACACCATCAGAAGTAACGGCACAATTCGCCCCTTCTAACGTACCATCATCATCGTCTGAAGTTCCACATTTATCAGAAACTTTAACAGGAGTAGAAAAACTACGTCCATCATCAGTACTTACAGCAAAGAATATGCGCGATGAATCTGAAGGCAATTTGCTACCATAAACATCAAATTCCGTGTAACTTAAATAAATATTGCCTTTAAACTTACTACCAGACCATTCATCCATCGTAAACCAAGGCTTATCTTGCATTTTACCCACATGATAGCCAACATCCGTTGCAGAAAAAGTCCTCCCTCCATCAACACTTCTTTCAAAAACAATTCGATCAAAATGTTGTGGCCATGATAAATTTTTATTTTTTGACAAATGGGCTAAATAAACAGTTCCATTTTTTCCGTATTTCAAAACAGGATCGCCATAAAATCCTTGTGGCGGATCCACTACCGTAAGCGACCATGTTTTGCCGCCATCATCTGTGGTGTAAACCTGATTTACATTAAAAGCCAATACACCTTTTTGTGGGTTTAATGGTGAAAATGCAATAGCAGGCTCATTCCCTTTTATGGGTGTAATTCCTACAATATGATTCTGAATAGGTTGCGCTATAGCCCCGAAAACAAAACCAAAAAATGTTATTATTACCAAAAAAATGTGCCCCATATGATAGGGCACAAATTTATATGAATATTTTACAATCTCTTTGCAGAAAATTCTACGAAAAAGACCATTATTTAGGGTTATGAGATTTTAGTATAACCCATTTCCCTTATATAAACAACTACATTCCAGCTTGTTTGCTACCCAACCAGCGTTCAGCATCAAGGGCCGCCATGCATCCACTTCCAGCTGCTGTTACAGCTTGGCGATAGGTTTTATCCTGGGCATCTCCAGCACAAAAAACACCTTCAATATTGGTATACGAAGTTCCTGGTTTAGTTAAAATATAACCCTGTTCATCCATTTCAATAAATGGCTTGAAAATATCAGTATTCGGCTGATGTCCAATCGCAACAAAAAATCCAGTGATGTTCAATTCACGCTTTTCGCCAGTTTTATTATTTATTATTCTTGCCGATTCAACTACTTTATCACCTATAATTTCTTCAGTCTCTGAATTGAAAATCACTTCAATGTTTGGCGTATTCAACACGCGGTGCTGCATGGCTTTAGAAGCTCTAAACTCATCTCTTCTAACAATCATGTAAACTTTGTTACAAATTTTCGCCAAATAAGAAGCTTCTTCACAAGCGGTATCGCCTGCACCCACAATGGCTACATCCTGCCCGCGATAGAAGAATCCATCACAAACGGCACAAGCACTAACCCCACTGCCATTTAATCGTTGTTCAGAAGGCAATCCCAACCATTTGGCGCTTGCACCTGTGCTGATAATTACAACATCTGCAGTGATTTCATGCTTCTCATCTACCCAAACTTTTTGTGGACCACCATTGGTGAATTCCACTTTTGTAACCAATCCGAAACGCACATCTGCACCCAAACGAACTGCTTGCTCCTTGAACATATTCATCATCTCTGGCCCCATAACACCGTTGGGGAATCCAGGATAATTTTCTACGTCCGTTGTGATGGTTAATTGCCCACCAGGTTGCAATCCTTCATAAACTACTGGTTTCATATCTGCCCGTGCAGCATAAATCGCCGCAGTATAACCTGCTGGTCCACTTCCGATAATTAAACACTCAACATGTTCCATTTTTATACTTTTTTTAAAAATCTTATTTATTCGTTAATAAAGAATGCAAATTTAAATTCACTTCCTCGGGAGTTTTTGGGATTTTGTTCACATCATAAAAAAAATGAAAAAAGCCGGGATACTCCCGGCTCTCTTCTATCATTTTTCCTGCGAATGACTTTTTTCTTTTACACCAACGACAACAATTCGCGGTACTTTGGCAACGTCCACTCAGAATCATCAACAATTCTTTCAATTTCATCGCAGTATTCACGAATGTCATCAAACAATGGCTTTACTTTATTGCAATAAGCCAAGGCTTTCTTATCAGCATGCTCTAAATTGTTTGCTTTAGCTCTTTCACTGGTCATTTTCTCATTCATTTCGTACAATTTATTAATCAAATCAGCCAATTGATTAATGATAGTGATCTGGGTTTTACAAGCCGTTGCAGCGATACCAATACCCTGCATTGTTGCCACACTATCCGCTAATTTTTTCTGATAGTTTATCGCAGCTGGCAATACATAAGAGTTTACCATTTCATTCATTATTCTACCTTCGATTTGCAAACGCAAAACGTAAGTTTCATAACGAATTTCTGTGCGGGCTTCAAGTTCTTTGTGATTGAATATACCATTTTTGGTAAACAACTCCACTGAATCTTTTGCTAAATACGCTTGCAAGGCTTCTGGAGTAGTTGTAATATTACTCAATCCTCGCTTCTTCGCTTCTTTCTTCCACTCTTCACCATAACCATTACCACCAAACAAAATTCTCTTTGTCTCGGTGATATACCCTCTTATGATTGTTGAAATCACATCTTCAACCTTGGCTCCTTTTTTCGCCTTCAATCCAGCCTCAACTTCAGCCTTAAATTTAACCAACTGATCGCCAACAATCGAATTCAAAACTACCATTGAACTAGCGCAGTTATCAGACGAACCTACAGCGCGGAATTCAAATTTATTTCCAGTGAATGCAAATGGCGATGTACGGTTTCTATCCGTATTATCCAACAAAATCTCAGGAATCGTTGGTATGTTAATGCTGCTGGCTTTTCCAGATTGCTTGCTTGAACCATTATTAGTTTCAAACCCG
This sequence comes from Sphingobacteriia bacterium, assembly GCA_021151535.1. Classification (GTDB taxonomy): domain Bacteria; phylum Bacteroidota; class Bacteroidia; order NS11-12g; family UBA955; genus JAGKXC01. The sequence continues at coordinate 10,073 of JAGKXC010000029.1, forward strand.
TTTAGCACTTGTTCCAAAGTATCACCAATAAACACACTCATGATAGCTGGTGGCGCTTCATTTGCTCCCAAACGGTGGTCATTTCCAGCAGTAGCAATGGAAGCTCTCAACAAATCGCGGTTATCGTGAACAGCTTTGATTACGTTTACAAAGAATGTAATAAACTGCAAATTGCTTTCAGGGGTATTTCCGGGCGATAATAAATTAACCCCAGTGTCCGTGATAATACTCCAGTTATTGTGCTTACCACTTCCATTAATACCTTTATATGGCTTTTCGTGGAACAATACCTTCAAGTCATGATCCTCCGCAACACTGTCCATCAAATCCATCAAAAGAGAATTGTGGTCAACGGCCAAATTCATATCTTCGTACTGTGGTGCGCACTCAAACTGCGCTGGAGCCACCTCATTATGTCGTGTTCTTAACGGGATTCCCAACTCATGTGCTTTCACCTCAAAATCAGTCATGAAAGCCAAAACTCTTCCAGGAATCGCCCCAAAATAATGATCTTCTAATTGCTGACCTTTAGCAGGTGAATTTCCAATTAATGTTCTGCCCGCGAACATTAAGTCAGGACGACTTTTAAACAAATTAGAATCTACCAAGAAATATTCTTGCTCAATACCCAAACTCACAGAACAAGTACTCACTTTAGGATCGAAATAATGACAAACCTCAGTGGCTGCCTTCTTCAAAAATGCAATTGATTTTAGCAAAGGAGCTTTATAATCCAATGCTTCACCTGTATAAGAAACAAAAATCGTGGGAATACAAAGTGTCATTTCACCCACTTTAGGCATAATAAACGCTGGCGATGAAGGATCCCAAGCAGAATAACCTCTTGCTTCAAAAGTATTTCTGATACCACCTGATGGGAAACTAGATGCATCTGGCTCTTGCTGAACCAACGCTTTGCCACTAAAAACTTCGATACCCGAATCTTGCCCAGTTGGCTCGAAAAAACTGTCATGTTTCTCAGCAGTTGTTCCTCTTAATGGTTGAAACCAATGCGTGTAGTGCGTAACACCCATATCTAAAGCCCACTCCATCATCCCTTTCGCCACCTCATCTGCCATCCCACGTGAAATGGTTTTGCCCATGGTTACCGCCTCATTGATTGCTTGTACTGCAGATTTTGAAAGGTATTTTGCCTGTTGCTTTGGGCCAAAAACCAACTTTCCGTAGTACTGTGAAATGCCACTGTTTAGCGACTGCTCCGATTTGGAAGATTTCTTCGACATGATAATTCTTTGAATTTGTGCCACAAAGTTCGTGCTTTTCCCCCAATAAATAGTTAGTGTAAATTTTACATTTTCCTTTTTTTAACCCACCCAGTCACCATCGCCTAAAACCCCAATATCCATTAACATCTCCATCACTTTTGCACAGTTATTCACAAACCCCAATTTCGCAATTCACACAGTTATAAACAAAATCGTCACATCTAAAACTTTCATTCACAGCATATCAACAGAAATAGTAAATTCGCTTCCACATTTTTACATGGGTCATTCATCCAACCATTTGAATAAACTTAGCGCGGCTGGTTTATTGATTACTCTGGGAATTATTTTCGGCGATATCGGAACTTCACCACTGTACGTTATGGGTGCCGTTATTGGCAAAAAAACCATTTCTGAAACCATGATTGTGGGTGGCCTCAGTGCCGTCTTTTGGACCTTAACCCTTCAAACTACTATTAAATATGTGATCCTTACACTTCGCGCAGATAACAAAGGTGAAGGTGGAATTTTCTCATTATTCAGCTTATTACGCAGACGTTTTCCCTACCTTGTTGTAGGTACCATGATCGGAGGAGCCATGCTATTGGCCGATGGAATAATTACCCCTCCCATCTCTGTTTCATCCGCTATCGAAGGTTTGCGATACATCAATCCCGCTAACGGTTACCACTACGATTTTAGCGATATTCATACAGTTCCGATCGTAATTGGAATCATTTGTATCATTTTCCTTTTCCAAAGAACAGGAACCAATGCCGTTGGGAAATTCTTTGGCCCAGTTATGCTTGTTTGGTTTTCCATGCTCGCCGTTTTGGGTATTGGTCAAATCATCCACAACCCAATCATCTTCAAAGCCTTCAACCCATATTATGTTTATTTGTTCCTAACGGAAAGTCCACATGCTTTCACCCTCCTAGGTGCTGTTTTCTTATGCACTACCGGTGCGGAAGCGTTATATAGCGATTTAGGACACTGCGGCAAACAAAATATCCGCGTATCCTGGATATTCGTAAAATTCAGTTTAATCGCCAATTATTTTGGTCAAGGTGCATGGTTATTAGGAAAAGTGGGGCAACCTTTGGGCGATGCCCGTCCTTTCTACGCTATCATGCCAGATTGGTTTTTGCCTATTGGCATCGCCATCGCAACTTTGGCTGCAATCATTGCTTCTCAAGCATTGATCTCGGGATCATTTACTCTGGTCTCTGAAGCGATCCGCTTGCATTTCTTCCCCAAATTCACTGTAAAATACCCCTCCAATGTAAAAGGTCAGATCTATATCCCCGTTGTAAACAATGCTTTATTAGCTGGCTGTATTGCAGTGGTATTGATTTTTGAAGAATCCGCAAAAATGGAAGCCGCTTATGGTTTGGCTATCACTCTTACCATGTTAATGACTTCCATCTTACTTTCATATTACCTTAAAATGCAACGTTGGAACCCCATAATCGTTTTGTTGATTATGGCAGTATTCTTTACCGTTGAAGGGGCCTTTCTTTTCGCCAACTTATCCAAGTTTGCAGAAGGCGGTTTCGTTACTTTGTTGATCGGCTCCCTAATTATTTTAATCATGTACATCAGCCACAAAGGCGGAAAAATCAAACAAAGCATGGTGGTTACAGAAAAATTAACCAACTATACCGGTAAACTGAAGGCCCTTTCTCAAGACACTACCCTACCAAAATTTGCAACCCACTTAATCTATTTAAGTAAAGCACACAAAGACGACGAAGTGGAATCGCCATTGCTTTATTCCATTCTTTACAAAAGACCCAAACGCGCCGATTTCTATTGGTTTGTGAACATCGAAATTACCGATGAACCCTACACCATGGAATATAAAGTAAACGTAATCGAAAAAAATGATATCGTTCGTGTTCGATTCCGCCTAGGTTTCCGTGTACAACAGAAAATCAGTATATATTTAAGAATGGTGATCCAAGAAATGGTTGATAATGGCGAAATTGATTTGGATCCTTACTACCACGCATTCATTGATAAAAATCACTTGGGCGATTTCCGATTTGTACTAGTAGATGAAGAATTGTCGCAAGAAAATGAACTTTCATTTATTGATGATATCGTAATTCGTGCCTATGACAACCTAAAAGTCATTGCCGGCAAACCAGAAAAATGGTTCGGACTAGACGGCTCAGTGGTAACCCATGAAATGGTGCCAGTAATCATCAAACCAAGAAATAAAATGGTTCTGAAAAGAATCAAATAATATAGGCTCATTTTCAAAATGAGTTTCCATAACCCCAATTTTAAATCACATATGTGCAATTCTTCAAAAACCAATAACTTTAAAAGCCATTCCTCCTCGCTACGCGGTTTATGGGCGATAGCAGCTATGCTAATCTTGAATCAATCCACATCTCTTCAAGCGCAACAATCAGCAGCAATTGAAAACAATACCAGCAAACAGCTATCTGATTATTCTGTAACTGAATTATTCTCAAACCGTTTGTTTAGTCCCAAAAGAAAGGCCTTTGAAGTATTTTCTCCAGATGGGTTAAGTACCTTAAAAACAATTATAATGGGCGATACTTGGATGATAACAAAATCTCTCATCCAACCCAGCATCGATTCAAACAAAAATAAGCCTGTAACATTGTTTAATTCCAACAACTTTAGCAAAGAAGCAATTAAAGAAGCCGGATTTGATAACGGTGTTTTACCTCAAGGCACATATTCAATCACCAAAGACGAAAGCTTCATGTTGGTAACCTACGATTTCCAACAAATCTATCGCCACTCATCTTCATCTATGTGCTATGTGGTTGATTTAAAACGAAAAAAGATAACAAACATACCAGTACGTTTGATGTATCCAACCCTTTCACCTAAAAACGATAACCTGGCATTTGTGAAAGACAACAACGTTTTCATCTATAATCTTTACAGTGGCCAAACTACTCAGGTTACCACAGATGGTGAAGCAAATAAAATCATCAATGGAGCGGTTGATTGGGTGTACGAGGAAGAATTTTCAATGAGTTCTGGTATTGCTTGGAGTCCTTTTGGAAACTATTTAGCTTTCTATCATTTCGATGAAAGCAAGGTGAAGCAATTTTCCATGGATATCTTTCAAGATCTTTATCCATCACAAGAGAAATGGAAGTACCCAAAAGCTGGTGAAGACAATTCAAAAGTAGATGTTTATATCTACGATATCAGAACCAAAAAAAACAGTATCGCCCAAACAATGAGCGAACGTGATCAATACTTGCCTCGCATGCAGTGGAGTGCGTTAGCACCTGTGATCTCCGGCGATAAAAATGAAATTGTAGCGGTGAAGAGCATTCCCGGTTTTATAAATTCTAACAAAGCTTGGTCGTCATTAAATTTCAATTTGAGTGAAAATGGAGGATTGGAATTTTTGAGTATCCAACGTTTGAATCGTTGGCAAAACCATTGGGAACTGCTTTTCTGCAATCCCAACACAGGCAAAACTTCCGTGATGTTAGAAGAAAAAGATTCTGCGTATGTGGAAATTTCAGACAATTTGATTTTCCTACCAGAGAAATCAAGCGTATTGTTTACATCAGAGTCTAGCGGATATCGCCATATAAAATCCTTTAACTACAAAACTCAAGTAACAACGCCTATAACCGCCGGCAATTGGGAAGTATTGGATTTGATAGGATATATTCCAAAAAGCGAAACATTGCTTTTCAGCTCCACCGAATTAAACGTAAATGAAGACCATTTGTACTTGATCCATATTTCAGGCAAAAACAAACGGCTAATCTCAACTCCTGGCTACAGTCATTCAGTTGTGGAATTAGGTCCTAACGGACACTATTACTATGAAGTTCGTTCCAAAATGGATAAAACTCCAGAGATGGGTTTGTTTTCAAAAAGCCCAATTGGCAATTATATATCTGCCTCGGTGAATCTAGCGGCTGGTTTGGCTTATGATCAGCGCATCATTGGTATAGGCAATAATTTTGAAAAGGTAATTTCGAGCAACTCAGAATGGAGCAAATACATGCAACAAAAAGGTTTTCAACCCGTTATGTTTACCCAATTTTGGTCAGACACAACAGCTACTTCATTTACCAAATTACCCAAAAAAGTAGCTTTAAATGCTTACGTAATTCTTCCAGCAAATTTTGATTCACAAAAGAAATACCCTGTTTTGATGCATATATATGGGGGACCTGGTGCCAACCAAGTTAAAAATGCTTACATGGGTAGAAACTTTATGTGGCACCAATATTTGGCATCAAAAGGCTACATGATTGTGGTTGTTGATAATAGAGGTACTGGCCGTAGAGGTGCTGATTTTAAAAAATCAACCTATTTACAATTAGGTAAATTAGAAGCTTTAGACCATGCAGAAGTGGCGAAACAATTGGGGAAACTTCCATTTGTTGACTCAAGTAGAATAGGTATTTGGGGTTGGAGCTTCGGAGGCTATATGAGCTCATTGGCGATTACAAAAAGTCCCTCTATTTTTAAAACAGCCATTGCCGTTGCGCCAGTAACCAATTGGCAGTATTACGACAATATTTACACTGAAAGATATTTAAGACGTCCTCTGGATAACCCCAAGGGCTACTTTGACAACTCTCCTATCAACTTTATTCAAAACATTAAAGGCAAATACTTGTTAATTCATGGCAGCGCAGACGACAATGTGCATTGGCAGAATAGTGCCATGATGATTAATTCCATGATTAAATCGGGTGTAAACTACAACTTCGAAATTTACCCCAATAGAAACCACGGAATTGGCGACCCTGATGCAACCAAACACTTGTATCGCTTGATGACACAATTTATTCTTGACAATTTATAACCGCTTAAACATAGAATTATGACAGTTACAGTAGGATCCCCAGCCCCAGCATTTACTGCAAACAACCAAAATGGCAACGCAGTTTCATTGAGTGATTTTACCGGCAAAAAGTTGGTTTTGTATTTCTATCCAAAAGACGACACCCCGGGATGTACAGCAGAAGCATGTAGTTTAAGAGACAACTACAACGAATTGATCAAACAAGGTTATGCAATTGTTGGTGTAAGTCCTGATGATGAAAAAAAACATCAAAAATTCATTACCAAATACAGCTTACCCTTTGATTTATTAGCCGATACCGACAATACTATTGCATTGGCATATGGTGTTTGGGTTGAAAAAAGCATGTATGGCAGAAAATATATGGGCATTCAGCGTACTACTTTCGTGATTGACGAAAACGGGAATCTGGAAGAAGTAATAGAGAAAGTGGATACAAAAAACCACGCAACCCAAATACTGAAAGGCTGATTTTCTGCTATGGAAACGGATACCCCAAACCTCTCCCCCAAAATTGCTATTATAGGCAGTGGTAGTTGGGCTACTGCTCTCATAAAGATGATTACCGATGGAGGTAAAGCCATTCAGTGGTGGATTAGAAATGAGGAAAAAGCCAATTATATCAGAGAATTCAAACACAATCCTGATTACTTAAGTTCTGTAGAAATTCATCCAGATTGGGTTTACGTAGACACCCAACTCCAAAGGGTAGTAAGTTCAGCAGAAATTATCATTTTAGCTATTCCATCTGCCTATTTGCATGAAGCATTGAGTAAAGTTGATTTGCCCAAAAACAAATTATATGTTTCAGCGATCAAAGGAATTGAGCCCAATACCCAAAACGTAATCGCCCGATACCTTCAAGAATTTCATCAGATTCCTGAAAACCAAATTGGTATCATTACAGGCCCTTGTCATGCAGAAGAAGTAGCCGCTGAAAAACTCAGTTTCCTTACTGCTGCTGCATCAGAAAATCACGTAGCACAGCAAATTGCGGATATGGTTAAAGGCAGATACATCAATGTTTGTTGCAATAACGACTTAATTGGGGCAGAGTATGCGGCAGTCATGAAGAACATTTATGCCATTGGCGCAGGCATGGTGCATGGTTTGGGATATGGCGATAATTACCTAGCTTTATATACATCTGCGGCGATCCGTGAAATGGATTTCTTTCTTAACCAAATCTCTCCAGATCATCGCGATGTTAAGGAAGCGGCATATTTGGGCGATTTACTCGTAACTTGTTACTCACCGTTTAGCCGAAATAGAACTTTTGGTAACATGTTAGGAAAAGGGTACTCGGCTTCCGCTGCACAATTAGAAATGAACATGGTTGCGGAAGGCTATTTTGCATCTAAACTCATTGAATTACAATGCGTAGAGCATAACATTCAACTACCAATAGCACATACTGTTTATCAAGTAATTTATGAAAACGGAAATGCGCGAAAATTATTTAACCAACTTAACAACCAGTTAAATTAATCTTTTCCAAAACAAAATTTAGATTTAATAGTTAATCTTCAACCTTCAAACAACAATAATACATCATGGGTTTTAAAATTTATACAAAGCAAGGCGATGACGGGAAAACTGCCTTAATAGGCGGCGAAAGAGTTAGCAAGCACCATTCTCGTGTTGAAAGCTACGGAACGGTAGATGAATTAAACAGCCATATCGGTGTAGTGCGCGCTCAAATTCAAGGTAGTGCGGAAGAATCATTGTTATCTGAAGTGCAAAATGATTTATTTACAATCGGTTCTTTTTTGGCTAGTGCTTCTGGTTCAAATCAAAAACTACCCAAAGCATTAGATGACGCAAAAATCAACAAGTTAGAAACTGAAATTGATAGATTAACTGCAATTCTTCCTCCTCTTCAAAATTTTATTCTACCAGGTGGAACTGTAATTGGCGCTCAAGCACATGTAGCTCGCTGCGTTTGTAGAAGAGCGGAAAGATTGGTAGTAAATTTAAGAGATAATGAAGAAGTTCCCGATTTCGTGGTAATGTACTTAAATAGATTAAGCGACTACCTATTTACTTTGGCGCGTTTTCTAGATCACAGTAACGGTGGAAATGAAATCATCTGGATCGCAAACAAAGATTAATTGAATTCAATCAATAGGTATTGACAAATTCCTTTTTATGTTGTAAATTTGTTCAAACAAATATCAAGAAACACATAATAAAATGAAAAAACAATTTATCATCGCTTCGTTTGCTGCTGTAGCCTTATTTTTAGGCTCTTGCGGCAGCAATGCTACTGAGGCTGGTGCTGCAGATTCTGCTGCTACTGCTTCTACAGGTGCAACAACTTACAAAGTAGACGCTGCTGCTTCTACTATCGGATGGCACGGTTCTAAATTAGTAGGAATCGGAGAGCACAACGGTACCATCGCCTTACAAGAAGGTTCTTTGAGCGTTGAAAACGGAAACATCACTGCTGGTTCTTTCGTAATCGACATGACAAAATTGACTTGTTCTGATTCTTTGCCTCAAGAATTCAAAGACAAATTATTAGGTCACTTGTCTGCCGATGACTTCTTCAATTCTGCAAAATTCCCAACTGCAAAATTCGAAATCAGCAAGTGTGAAGCAAAAGCTGATGGCGATAACACACACGTTATCTCTGGAAACTTGACATTGCGTGATTCTACAAAGAACATTTCTTTCCCTGCTAAAGTGGCTATCACCGAAACAGGTGTAACTGCAGATGCAAAAGTTACAATCAACCGTTTGGATTGGGGTATCAACTATGACAAAGCAAACATGAGCATTGATCAAAAGGCACAAGCTAAATTGAAAAATGGCGTTGTTAGCAAAGACATGGATATCACCATCAGCTTGAAAGCTAACAAATAATCAAAAACGAGAGGTCTTTTCCTTTATATAAGTAAAAAGGCGATCCAATGGATCGCCTTTTTTATTGTTCAATTGATTGGAATGAATTACGCCATGTAACGGTTTCCAACCCAAACGAATCTTCTATTCACGTATTGAGAATCAGTAAACGAGGCATTGCCACTCGGATTTCCCCCGGTAACGTGAAAATCACTAAAGGCTGCATGTTGATTCACAAATGCTGCACCTGTAAAGTTAAAGCTAACAGGAGTAAACACAGCGTTCATCGCCATTTCTACTTCTTGCGCATAAGCGTCGGAAGTAGTATAGCATTGGCAAGTAATTGCTCCTAAATTCTGTGCAGAGGCGGCCGCCAATCGCAAACTTTCTTGAGAATTTCGCGTTTTCACAACAAACAATATCGGGCCAAAGCACTCGTGTTGCCAATGTTGGGTATCGTTTTGATCCACCACCATAACAACCGTGGAAGCCGTGCGTGCATCAGGGAATTCCGCATTCTCAACATGCAAAGAAGCTGCAGCCATTTGTGCTCCACTATTTGAAACATCAGTAACGCGTTTCGCCGTAATGTCATTTTGAATAGCACCCAAAGTACCGGCACCCATTTTTGGGTTTTCTGCCAAACCCTTCACAGCAGCGCTGATACCCGCTACAACGTCATCAAAACTCAAGTTACCGGCAGCAGTTGCAATACCCGATTCAGGAACAAAAATATTCTGCGGGGCAGTACACATCTGACCGCTATACAAACTTGCAGCAAATGCCAAGTTACCGAACACGGGTTGTGCATCAGCAACTGAATCCAAAATCACACTATTTACACCCGCCTTTTCTGTAAATACAACTTTACCAGGCAATGATTCAATATAATCACCAAACGCAGATCCACCGGTATAATCAATCAATCTCACCGCAGTATTTTCCGCCAAGTGCTTGGTAATTGGCGATTCCAAAGTATCAACTGCCAATTGAACCACAGAAGTTGGCAAACCAGCATCTCTCAATGCCGCTTGCATTTCAGCCACAACAATAGCAATGGGTAATACAGATTTTGGATGTGGCTTTACAATACTCGTATTACCTGTAATCAAACTTGCAAACAAACCGGGAACTGTATTCCATGTTGGGAAAGTACTACATCCAATTACCAAGGCAACACCTTTAGGTATGGGCTTATAAGTCTTCTTCAACGTTAAATCAAATTTGCCCATGTTTTTCACCCAATCAATCGCTTGGGGGAAACGGGTTAATTCATGATACCCCATAGACAAAACCTCCATCGCCCTATCATTTGCATGAGGTCCGCTGGCTTGAAAGCTCATCACAAAGCTCTGACCTGTGGTATGCATGGTAGCATAGGCAATTTCAAAAAATCTCGCAGATACACGATCCAATGCATTCACCAATACTTCGGCACGTTTTTCAACCGATGTTTGCGACCAAATTTGCTGGGCAGATTGCGCTTTTGAAATTAAAGTATCAGCAGAAAATGCTGGATAATGAATTCCCAATCCTTGCATCATATAGGGCGATATTTCCTCTCCTACCCAACCATTTGAACCCTCTTGATCCAACTGAGTAAAATTCTGAGCCAATGATTTTTGGAAAGCTTCCAATCCTTTTGCATTCGCATCCTCAGCATAAGCTTTTGGATTCTCAGGCCATGCCGCATAAAAAGTTCTGTTCTCTTGCGCCTGGTAGGCCTCAATAAGTCTATTTTTATAATTCTCAGACATACAATAAATTCTATTTTTTTGGCGATAAAAATTATGCCTGTCCAGTAGGTCCGCCAAAACCAAATGGAACAGTATTCGACGGCATTGAAGGTTGATTCTCATCAAAAGGAATTTCTCCAAAGTGATCCTCATATCGCCCAACATTATCGCCCAAAGCCATCAACAAGCGCTTGGCATGTTGTGGCGCTAAAATAATTCTGCTCTTTACTCTTCCCTTAGGAACTCCCGGCATCATGCGAATAAAGTCGATAATAAACTCGGTTTGGCTATGGGTAATGATGGCAAAGTTTGAGTAGGTACCTTCCGCAATTTCCTCGGTTAATTCGATATCAAATGCGCCTGATTGTTCTTGATTCTCTTCCATAATTCTATTACAAAATTACTCGATTCCTGCTTAAGGCTTTACAACAATCACAGAAATTTCCACCAAAGCATCTTTAGGCAATCTCGACACTTCCACAGTTTCTCTTGCCGGAAAGACATCACCTTGAAAAAAACTGCCGTAAATGGCGTTTACCTTAGGGAAATCATTCATGCTTTTCAAAAAAATGGATGTTTTTACCACGTCTTTAAATGTTAATCCCTGAGATTCTAACAACGCTTGAATGTTATTCATTACCCTTTTAGCTTGAATTTCAACGTCGGTTTCGCTATCAAACGCCCCTGTTTTGGGGTCTAACCCAATCATTCCTGAAAAATAATAGGTGTTGCCAGCTCTCACGGCTTGCGAATAAGGGCCAATTGGCTTTGGCGCATTTTCACAATAAATGGTTTCTCTCATATACTTTGATGTAAATTTGTACCCGCATGAAGATAGGAATATTAGCCAGCCCAAACAAAAAAACAGCCTGGGAGTTAAAGAATTTACCTGCCACATCCTTTTCATGGGTGCAAGATACTAACAAGCATACTGAATTCGATGTTTGGATCGATTTTGATTTTGACGAAAATCCGAATCGCGCCCAAGAATATATTCATAACCACCAAACTATCTTCTTGTTAGGTGCAGTATTCAATAGCATTGAAGGCATTTTGGGGCAACAAAAAATCACCCTTCCCACTGCCTCTTTTAATTCGGGCGATCACCACGCGGCTAGTTCACACTGGAAAGCCATTGGCATCAACAACCTCCCAACATTTTTAGAAAGAGACACCTTGGAATTCACCAACCCCTTCAATATAGACATCCCAAAGCTTGAACCCATATTCTTTCTTCTCAACTACCCAAAGTGGGAATGTGTGAATAGCCGCGTAGGACTCGTTACTCCGCGAATCGTTTGCATGATAATCAATGAAGCTTATTACACCGTTCAAGAAAAAACAGCCCTTCCAGCGGATATAGACCAAGCCATGAAATTGGGTACAAACTACCCAAAAGGGCCGTTCCAATGGTGCAAAGAAATCGGAATTGTAAACATATACAATTTATTAAATGCTATGTATCAGGACACGGGTGAAGAGCGCTATAAAATCTGTGCATTATTAAAACAAGAATACCTCCAAAAACAAATTGGCTTCTAATTAGCAATTCATTTCTATCAATACATTTTCTAAACGTATATATTAGATTAGAAAATAATAATTACTTCTTCGAAATAAAAAAGGCGGCCCTTGGCCGCCTTTTTTATTAACAAACAAACAAATAAACCATATGAACAGGCTGTTACTTTTGAACAGTTATTCTCTTTGTTATTGCTCTAGTGCCATTAGACACCTCAATTAAATAAACTCCATTGCTCAAGTCACTTACATTCAACTCTACCAAGTTACCGTTCAATGCTTGGCTCTTCAATTCTGCGCCGCTCATGCTTCTTACTTTCACAACGCCAGTTCTGAAGTTCTCTGATACCATTACCTTAACATCGCTTGATGCTGGGTTAGGGAATACAGTTACGCCTACTTTGCTCAACTCTTCCATACCTGCTCTGTTCAA
>JAGKXC010000030.1 GCA_021151535.1 Sphingobacteriia bacterium
GCAATGTGGGCAAAATTATAGCCCACCGCCAGCCAAAAAACTGATATATGTCAGCCCACTACCCCATTTTTATCAGCCTTTCAGTTATTACCTTTGCAGCATGAAAATCCCAAAAGGCGTATGGCTCATGCTATTGGCAAGCATCTCTTTTGGAATCATGAACATCTCTGTAAAAAAACTCCACCATATGCCCGTGAGTGAAGTAGTATTTTTCAGAGCCGTTGTACAAATAATTTTAAGCGCCGTTGTTCTATGGAAACTCAAGCAAAACCCTTGGGGCAACAACCCCAAAATGCTCATTCTCCGAGGAATTTTTGGATCCCTCGGCTTGTTCTGCTATTTCTACACGCTCCAAGTAATGCCGCTTGGAAACGCTTCCGTTATCCATTATCTCAGCCCCATCCTCACCACTTTGGTGGCAGTTTGGCTAGGCGATGAATCCAACCCTTGGAGTTCATACATTTTCTTTGGATTTTGCTTCTTAGGAGTGGCCATTGTAAGCGGAGTTTCTCCACAAATCACCACAGCCGGCTTGCTATCAGGTCTCGGTGGCGCACTGTTCTCAGCCTTTGCTTACAACACAATTCGCAGATTGAAAAATTCGGAAAACCCCAACGTAGTTGTGCTTTATTTCCCCTTAGTAACCCTACCCATCTCCCTCATTTCCATTCCAATCTTGGGCGATGAATGGCGATGGCCGTTTCACGATGAATGGATTTGGCTCTTACTAACCGGGATTTCTACCCAATTGGGCCAATTCTTCATGACTCGTGCTTACCAAGCTGATAAAACCTCATTGGTGTCAGCCATCAGTTACATGGGTATTATTTGGAGCGTAACATTTGGATTAACCCTCTTCCATGAATCGTATTCCCTCATTCAATACTCAGGAATTGCCTTAGTTTTAGGTGGAGTTATTTGCAATATTTTGGTACAGGCAAAAGTCAAATCACCTAATAATTCCTAATGAAAATCCTAAATTCAAGAGAAAATTGAATTTTTTGTCCAAAAAACAACACATTTCAACTATCCCCACTTGCTTCCAATGCAAACTTTCAATAATTTTGTAGCCGTATGTTGAAAAAGTTATTCATCATCCTTGCAGTTGCTTTTCTTTCAGCGCCAATCTTTGCTCAAGCTGGCTTTGACGACGATGTTGCCGATGTGGCAGTTCCCGTTGATGGCGGTATTACCCTAATTGTTGGTGGTGCCATTGCTTTAGGCTTCAAAGCCTCCAAGAAAAAGTAAATCATTAGTAAAGACAACTTTGTCTTTATTCCGTAAAATGCTGAAACATGAAAAGAAACTGTCATTCATTGAAATCCAGCATTCTCGTTTTGTTTTCATTGTTTGGAACGAATCAGTTATTTGCCCAACAACATACAATTACAAATTTCTCTCCTAAAACAGCCCTTAAGGGTCAATCAATTACCATTACTGGAACAAATTTCTCCAATATAACAGGAGTAAATTTCGGAGGAACAGCGGCAACATCTTTTACTGTAAATTCATCAACAAGTATTTCTGCTATTGTTGCATCAGGTAGCTCTGGAAGTATTTCAATTTCAAAATCAGGTTTTAATAATGTATCAAAATCAGGTTTTGTTTTTACTGATTCAGTTAATCAATTAATTACAGACTATAATGGTTATTGGCTGAGTAATTCAGGATCTAATAACTCAACCTTCCCAGACAATAACCATAACTTATTGGCTTTCAAATCGGGTAATATTGTTTATTCTACTGGGGTTAATGACCCAATCCTCACAAACAATAGCATAATTTATACCGCCGGAGATTGGAAGGCACTACCTATAAATAATTTAGGTGGATCAAATACAAAAGCAGTAATTTTATATGCAACGTATGCAGATGGTAGTTTAAGCTGTATTAATCCAAACAAAACAATTATAGATGTTCTAATTGACGGAACCAAAGGACTAAATATAGGCACAGGAGTTGCCAATTTTGATGCACAGATGGAATTCACTGTTTCATCCATCAACACTAATAAAATTTCCGACAATGTTCCTGATATTTTAATCACACAAGTTGCAGAACCTACAAGTAATTTGGCTGATATTTACTGGTTTACAAACTCTTCTGGCACTATTGTTGGCGACAGTGTTTCGGCGATTGTAAGTTTTCTTCCTGTTTTAGGCACATATAGATTAGATGTCCACAACCTAACCAATTCAAGCACAAGTAATAACAATGCAATAACAAATGGTTGCTCAAGTAGTTCAACTACAAACTCTACAAGAACCATCAGATTATTGTCATTAAAACTATCAGATTTCGGAATTAATTCTTCAAATGCGTCTAATGTAGCTTTTCTAAAATTTAAGCCATCTGGAATTGCGGATTATGCATTTGTGGCATACAATGGCGAATCTTTTATCATTCCTGCCCCAACAGTTACATCGCAACCAACCTCTAAATTAATCTGTGCAAGTGCTGGAAATAGTGTAACTTTTTCTGTAACCGTTTCATCAGCAACTACTCCTTCTTATCAATGGAAAAAAAATGGCACAGACATTTCCGGTGCAACCTCCTCAAGTTACACAATCAATAATGTCACAGCATCTGACGCCGCTACTTATGTTTGTGAAATAACGAATACAGCAGGTACCGTTTTATCTGACCCTGCTTACCTAAATACTTATATCGCCATTCAACCTGAATCCAAATCTACTTGTATCAATGTTGCAACTTCATTAAGTATTTCAGCTGTTGGAAATAGTCCAGTATATCAATGGTATTCAAATACAAGTAATAGCAATATTGGAGGTACATTGATCTCTGGAGCAACTTCAAATACTTATACTCCTGCTGTAAATATTTCTGGAACTTTTTATTATTACTGTGTTGTTGCACCAGCCGCCGCTACTTCAACATGTTCAACTGCTATTGCTTCTACTGTTGCAACCTTGGTTGTAAGTCCTTCAACTGTTGGTGGTAGTACCATAAATTCTGCATCCGTTTGTTTACCTACAAATTCAACCTCACTAGCCGTAGTTGGATATACAGGGTCAATCATTCGATGGGAAAGCGCTTCAAACACAACATTTACAAGTCCAACATCGATAACAAATACAACAACAAGTTATACCGCCAATAACATTCAAACCACAACATACTATAGAGCAATCGTACAAAGTGGTACTTGTGCAAGTGCTAATTCTAATTATGCTACAATTACACCAATAACTACTTATACTTGGACTGGCAGTACTTCTAATCAATTTTCAAATTCCCAAAACTGGCAATTAGGTTGCGTTCCTCCATCTGGTTCAAATATTTCATTTGCGGCCTCTCCTAGTAATCCATGTAAATTAAACGCCAATACTAATTTAGGCACTATCACAATTAATGGATCCAGCAGTAATCATGTTTTAGATTTAAACGGATATTCGTTAACAGTCCAAGGATCATTAAGCCTAACCAATGGTAAAATAAATGCAGAAAGTACTAATTCCAACTTAATATTACAAGGTAGTTCTACTCAAAATATACCATCCAATGCGCTAATAAATAATAATATACAAAATTTAACCATTAATAATAGTTCCGGTGTAGCTATTCAAGGCCCAATTAATCTAATAGGACTTTTAACTTTCACCAACGGAACATTAACTACAAACAACAACCTAACGCTAAAATCAACCGCCCAAAACACGGCTATGGTTGGACCAATTAATTACTCAAATGCAATAAATGGAAATGTCACTGTTGAAAAATTCTCAACAGGAAAACGTGCATTTAGACTCATTTCACCAAGTGTTTCAACCACTACAACGATTCGTGATAATTGGCAAGAAGGTTCAAATAATTTAGACACAACTAATTTCTCAATAAATAACAAAAATCCCAATCCAGGATTCGGAACTCATATAACTGGATCAAAAAATGGATCAAACGGATTTGATGCTACACAAACAGGTAACCCTTCTTTATTTACTTTCAATAATAGTACTGGTCTCTGGTCTGCAATCAATAATACCAACGCTAATACACTCAATGCAGGCATTCCATACAGATTGATGATAAGAGGAGATCGTTCAATTAATATTCATCAACCCGACAACTTTCCCACCCCAACAAATACTGTTTTACGCGCAACCGGCATCCTAACCACATCCACAGTAACTGTAACTGGACTTAATAGTACTGCTTCCGCTTCAAATTTTATTGGCAACCCCTATCAATGCGCAGTTGATATGTCAGCAATTTTGAACAATTCAACCAATTTAAATAAGAATTATTATTATGCATGGGACCCTGAAGTAAATACTAGGGGTGCCTACGTCGCAGTAAATTTAAGTAATGGAACAAATAGTATGGGGTCTTCGGCTACAAAATATTTGCAACCACAACAAGCTTGTTTTGTATTAACTTCAACAACTCCTTCGGGAAGCCCAACCTTATCATTCAGAGAAAGTGATAAATACACGTCTGTTTTAAATACCGACAATTTTAAATTTAGCTCTTCAGACTCTAATTCTTTGATAATCAAACTAATAGAGAGTAACGCTTATATTACTACAGACGCAACACAATTATATTTTAGTGAAAACCAATCCAATAATATTGACGATTTTGACGCACTTAAACTTATTAATCAAGATGAAATTTTCGCGTCTAAGGAAAATAATAGAAATTTTGCCATTCAATATAGATCTTCACCTCAAAACAATGAAATAATTAAACTTTTCATTGCTAAGATGAGATCAGTAAATTACCAAATCCAGATGTCAGTTACAGGTATGTCAAATTATGATATTTACCTAGTAGACAATTATTTAAATTCCATAACTTCTTTAAATCAACCCTATAAATTCTCAATCAATAATTCCGATTCAAAATCTATCGATAGCAATCGTTTCGAATTGAAATTTCAATTAAAGCCGATAAATCAACTATATCTTCCCAATCTTATAGACAATAAGTTTATAATATTCCCCAATCCAACAAGTTCAAATTCAATTTCATTAACCAATTTATCAAACCACAGAATAATTAATCTGAGCATATCGAATAATATTGGTCAAACTGTAATAACAAACTCAAGCCAAATCAACAATAGTGATGTTTTGATTAATTTAACCAATCTAAAGTCGGGATTATATTATTTAAGATTACTACTTGATAATAACATTACGATTGTCAAACCATTTCTAATTTCCGAATAATTCAATCTTTCCAATTCTCATCACTTTTCCCTAACTTGAAAAAGTTTGGTTGTTAATTTTTTAATCAATTTTCAATCCCACCACAAATTATCAATTTCTCATGGACAGCAGCACTATAATCATCGCCATCGTTTCCATCATAGGTACCATCGCAACCATCTTGGCCGTAAAATCATTCACTGCTAAAAATCAACAAAACCCTCAACTTGAAAAACAATTGGACGCATTGTCGCAATCAATGAACCGATTTGAGAACCTGCTAAGAGAAGAATTCAGAATCAATCGCCAAGAAACAGCAGAACTCAACCAAAAAAATAGAACTGAATTGGCAGATTCCCTACAAAAAGCCTTAGAACAATTCAGAACTTCTTTTGAAAAAAGTGTAGCCGATTTCAACCAATTGCAAAAAGATAAATTCTTCCAAATGGAAGAAAAACAAGTAAAACTACTTGAAAGCACCGAAAAACGATTGGATCAAATGCGCGAAACTGTAGATGAAAAACTTTCTAAAACACTATCAGAACGCCTCGGTCAATCTTTCGAAACCGTTGGAAAACAACTCGAAGCAGTACAACTCGGATTGGGCGAAATGAAAACACTCGCTCAAGATGTTGGCGGACTTAAAAAAGTGCTTTCAAATGTAAAACAGCGTGGAGGAGTTGGTGAAGTACAACTAGAAATGCTATTGGAACAAATACTCGCACCAGACCAATATCAAGCCAATGTTGCCACTAAATCTGGCTCAAGAGATATTGTGGAATTTGCAATTAAACTACCCGGCAAAGACGCCAACAATCAAGAGCCTGTTTATTTACCTATTGATGCGAAATTCCCATTAGATGCATACGAACATCTTTCAACTGCCTACGAACTTGCTGATCCCAAACAAATAGAAGCCGCCTCTAAAAACTTCGATGCCGCAGTAAAAAATATGGCTAAGGATATTCGCGATAAATACCTAGACCCGCCAAATACCACTGATTTTGGTATCATGTTCTTGCCTTTTGAAAGTGTTTATGCAGAAGTTGTTAGAAAAGCATCCCTCCTTCAAGACCTGCAACGCAATTATAAAGTAATCGTTACTGGTCCTACAACACTTGCCGCAATTTTAAATAGTTTACAAATGGGATTCCGAACCCTAGCTCTTCAAAAACGCAGTTCGGAAGTATGGCAAGTTTTGGGTGCAGTAAAAACAGAATTTGAAAAATTCGGTGGCCTCCTCAGTAAAGCCCAAGGCAATATTCAAACAGGTTTAAATCAACTAGAAACCGTTGTAGGCACTAGAACACGCGCCATTCAACGCACCCTAAAATCCGTTGAAAGCCTATCTGATGCTGATGCGAATTTGCTTTTCAACAACCCCGCAAATTCCATCGCCAACGAAGAGGATGATGAACCCACTAGCAATTTAATCGATTAACCGGTTTTACCCGAGTGTATGCTAAGGTTTACACTCTGTAAATTGTACACAAACACAAGAAATCGCGCATTCATTACGTTTTAAATTTGTAAGAACACGTAAATCTAATCGTTATTACAATTTTAAATATGCAAAAAAAGTTCGCTATCGTGATGTTGGTTGTTTTTTCCGCAGTTGGAATCGCCGCTTGCGGCTCATCAAAAAAAGCTTGCACCCCAGCAAGAAAGGCTTATTACCACAAAGGTTTCTTAAATTTCTAATTCCAATTTTAGGGCGATGGAATACAGAAGAATGGGCAAAACAGGCTTGCCATTAAGTGAACTTAGCTTCGGCTCTTGGATTACATTTGGCAACCAAATAGAAAATAATACCTCGGAGCGATTAATGGATATCGCCTACGAGGCAGGTGTGAATTTCTTCGATAACGCAGAAGTTTATGCAGCCGGTAGAAGCGAAATCGTGATGGGTGAAATTCTAGCAAAACGAAATTGGAGCCGAGACTCTTATATCCTGTCCTCAAAGGTATTCTTTGGAGCAGGCGCTACCGTTCCAACACAAAAAGGACTTCATAGAAAACACATAATAGAAGCTTGTAATCAAGCGCTTAAACGACTTCAAACAGAGTATCTCGACCTGTATTTCTGTCATCGCCCTGATAAACAGACGCCCATAGATGAAACTGTTTGGAGCATGCATCAACTTATCATGCAAGGTAAGATTTTGTATTGGGGAACCTCAGAATGGAGTGCGCAGGAAATCATGGAAGCACACATGTTCGCAAAAGCCAATCATTTAATTGGACCTGCCATGGAGCAACCCCAGTATAACATGCTTGTGAGAGAAAAAGTGGAGGTTGAATACAGTCAAATTTATAAAACTGTAGGATTAGGAACAACCATTTGGAGCCCATTAGCTTCTGGTTTTTTAACGGGCAAATATGCAAACAATCCTGAAGCAGCTTCTCGTTTAAAAAGAGAGGAACTTGGCTGGTTAGCAGAACGTTTATTGCAAGATAGAAACCACCAAATAGTTGGCGATTTGAAAAATTTCGCAAACGATTTAGGTATTTCATTGCCCAAATTGGCCATTGCTTGGTGCTTGAAAAACCCCAATGTTTCAACAGTAATTCTAGGTGCCACCAAAGAAGAACAACTCAAAGAAACACTTACTGCAACAGAGGTCTTGCCTATGCTAACAGATGAAGTAATTCAAAAAATTGAAGAAATCTTAGGCAACAAACCAGTGCACCCACAATATTAATTTTGCAACATGCAATTCAACAAACCATGCAAACTTTCAATAAAAGCGCTAACACGGCTGTGGTTAGTAGGTTTGTTTGTTGCTCTTTGCTTGCCTGTTTCCGTTAAAGCCGATCCCATTAAAAAAGCTTTAAAGGAGATAAAATCAGGCAAAAAGGAAATTGCTTTACCAAGATTACTTAACCGTCAAATCAGCAAAGACAGTTCTAATCCCATTCTTTGGCATGGAATCGCTTTGTGTTTAGACAATGAACATTTTACACCAACGGCTTATGAAACCTATTTGTATAGTATTCGCTGTTGGAGTTTGATTTCTGATCCAAAAAAGCTTCAAAGTCTAGCAAAAAAATACAAAGTTTCTGCCCAAATTACAGATTCACTTCTTCAGATTTCTACCAACGATTGGATCAAACACCAACCCAATTTTGATTTACAATCTGCTAGAACTCTGTATCGAATTTTAGAACAAAACACAACCCTTTTATTAGATTTCCAAAAAGCCATAACTGGCGCCAAAGAAAATTGGAACTCATTGAGTGTTAGAACTCATCTAAAATTAATTGATATTCAGGAAGAGTATATTGACAAATTGGAATTCGACTCCATTCTTGGCTCTAGAAATATTCAAGCTTTAAAAAACCGCAGAGATCAATTATTGCATTTGCCAAATTATATGGTTACCGACAAAACCAAGCAAATGTTACAAACAGCGCTAGACACACTGTTGCAATGGGAATTTGAAGCCGCGCAATCGGAAGAAACTATAGACGCTTTTCAACGCTTTCTGAAGGAATATCCAAAAGCAACTACTTACCAAAAAGAATGGATTGCTTCAAAAACAGAAGACATTCGTTTTAACCAAGCACAGCAATTAAATACGGTTGAATCTTACGAGAATTTCCTTAAAATTTACCCCAAAAGCAGGTATACAGACAGGGCCATGTTGTTGAAACGCGCTTTAACTGTAATTCCTACCCCTGCCTTAAAAGCCAACGGCAACTTCGGATTTGTTGATTCAACCAATTTACAACCTTGGTTGGACAAAGAATATAAACTCGCCTATCCACTTCATCGATTCAATAACCCAAAGTATTTCCAAGAAAATGGTGCTACTCTCATTCCTGGATGTGCATTGGTTATGCAACAAGATACGTTTGGTTTAATTGAGTTTACTTGGGTAACAAAAGATGGAAAAACCTTTACCAAAAACTCCTACGAACTTATCTTCCAATTCTCACCAAATCTTGCTTTTGTACAACGTGGCGGGCGATGGGGAATACTCAATAGCCAAGGTCGAGAATTAATACCTTGTAAATTCGAGAATATTCGATTCGATACAGCCATGAAACGCGGCGCACTTCAAATGGGAAAACTCTGGGCATTGTTTAATGACCAAGGCAAACTCATTACCGCGCCAAAATATTCACATTTTGGGTTTGAATCTAACGAAAATTACCCCAACGAAACTAGCCCAGTACTATGGATCAGAGGGAAGTGCGCCGCAGCCATCAACGGTCAATGGGGCCTAATTGATACCGCCGGAAATGGACTCACACCTTTCGCCTATGAATCTATGTCAACATTACCCCATGGCAGATTCCTTGGAAAAATTAATGCAGGTTATTGCATTTGGCGCGATACATTAAACTGTACTGCTGAATATTCAGAAACAGTTGATATCGGCAGAAACTACACCCTAATTCAACAAAATCATTTATGGGGAATCGTGGACACCATCGGTAGGGTAATCCTCCCTGCCATTTATGAAAAGGCCATATTGGTGGATGCTACCATCGCCCTTTTAAAAAATAAAAAATGGACCTTTTACTATTCCAAAGGTGAATTTGTACTCCCAATCAAAGGCAACATAGACGACTTTAGGCTGCATGGTGATGGAATTGTATTCGCTAAACAAAAAAAGAATTGGCTGCTTTATCATGCAGGAACTAGAACAATTCGCAAAATTTCCTCGCCAAGATATAAGCAACTAACTGATACATTATTGTTTGAATATTCTGGCGATCAAGGATTCATTACACACATGAATGGCAAGATATTATTAAAAGATACCCTTAAAAATATCAGCACCTTGAATGATCACGAATGGTTAGCCACCAAATCTACAGGAACTGGACTGTTGTGCATTCCATCCATGCAATGGAGTTTACCTCCGATTTATGAAGAAATAATTGAAACCGATTATACCAATATTTATATAGTTAAAAAAGACGGCAAATGGGGTGTTGTGAATACGTTCAACAATGGCATTGTGCCCATTCAATACGACGCAATAACAGACACAGAATTCCCTGGATATTGGTATGTACTGAAAAATGACAAAACGCTTTGGCTAGATTTTACAGGAAGAGAACTGATATATCCAGAAAACTAAATTAGAATCACTCTATTCAAATAGATTTTTGATTTATCTTGCCACCGCTATGAACAAGAAAATCATTATTCGAACCCTCCTTTCAGGAATCATTTTATTTCTTTGGCAGTTTGTAAGTTGGGCAGCTTCTGGATTGCACAGCGGATCTCAAACCCACAGTCCCAAACAAGATACTGTATTGGCATTCTTTGAATCTATTCAACTTGAAGAAGGCGGATACATTATGCCCATGCCAAAACCTGATGCCACTCAGGAAGAGTATGAAAAATTTGGCAAAGAAAACAGCAACAAACCTTGGGCTCAAGTTTATTATCATAAAACCAAATCTGTTAACATGGGAATGAGCATGTTACGCGGTGTTATAGTAGACATGATTTTGGTTTTTATCATGATGTTTTTACTTGATAAAATGCCGGTTATTGGATTGATTCAGGGTAAAATGTACGCCATTGCCATCGGCTTTATCACATTCATTGCCGAACCCTATACGCACTACATTTGGTATCACACACCAAACATCTGGAGCTATCTGTTAGATGCAATTATCCCGTACGCCATTATCGGATTACTGTATGCCAAATTCTGGCAAAACAAATAGTTTTTGATTTCGGGCGATTGTATCTTTGCAAGCTCGATTGGGTCCCGTAGTAGAATGGATACTACGAAAGTCTCCGGAACTTTAGATCCGCGTTCGATTCGCGGCGGGACCACAATTTTCTCTCTACAACAATTTTCTTAACACAAGCATCATTTTTTTTATTAATTTGCTTGTTTTTAACGTCCATGTCATTCAAATACAGTTCAAAAGACAGCCCAGACTTCATTTTAAAACAATTAAAAACCAAGGTCGACACCTACTTTTTGGAAAATAATTACACCAAAAATGGCAATATTTATTTGTTATTAAAATTCATAGCCCAGGTTGCAATGGCCGTGGGTTCTGTATATTGGGTTTTTCATTCTCAAACCTTATCACAACTTATTCTTGCTTATCTAGGCGTTGGTTTCTCATTTTTAATTCTTGGTATAAATTTCGGTCATGACGGCGCACATGGGTGTATCACAGGTAACAAAAGATTTGATGGAACTTTATTTCAGATAATCTATGGAATTCAAGGACTAGGTGGATATATGTGGCAGATTAGACACAATTCTGCGCATCATATTTTCCCAAATGTTTACGATAAAGATTCCGACCTTGAAATGTCGCCTTTAATCCTCCTGAATCCCAAACAAACTTCTAAACCCATTCACAAATATCAACACATATACGCCCCAATGTTGTATGTTTTTGTAACTCTAATATGGGTGTTTTTTGAGGATTTCGTTGTTCTCATCAGAAAAGATGCAGCAAATTCTAAAATCAAGAAAATTCCAACTATCGAGTGGATAAAATTGATATTAATCAAATTAACTTATCTTTTTAATTACTTAGTACTACCTGTATTATTAACTGATTTTACATTTGGACAAGTAGCAATTGCCTTCTTTGTAATGCATTTTATTATTGGCGTATTTGTAACATTCACATTTTTCATTTCTCACCATATACAAGAAGTCAAATATGTGAGAGCCAATAGTGAAACAAATGTAATTGAAAACTCTTGGTTAAGCCATCAAATCAACACTACAATCGACTTTCACCCTAACAGTTATATTGCACATTTTATTTTCGGCGGATTCAATACACATATTGCTCATCACGTATTTCCAGAGGTTTGCCATATTCATTACCCAGCAATTACAAAGATAATCAAGCAAACTTTAGAAGAAAACAATGTAGGTCACTGGTATAAATCATTTACTTTCTTAGAAGGTTCAATTTCACATTTGAATCACTTAAGAAATACTGCTCACGAAATTCTTGAGCTACATAGTAACCAATCGAAAGCAGTTTAATTGGTTAATTATTCAAGCAACCTGCGGCTATCCACTTTTTAAGCTGTGTTTTTTGGCAAGTATTTAAGGATGAACCGCCTTTAGGCATGAAACTATAACCAGACTTACCTTCAATTGTACCCATTAAACTTCCTGCCAAGGCCGCTGTTTTAATTCCATTATAAGCACTTAAATCAACTCCACCACCAGCTGAGGTTCCTTTATGACATCCCAAACAGTAAGTGTTAATCATAGGCTGAATGTTCTTGGTAAAAGTATAACTAGTACTATCACATTTTGATGGGCAATTGGTACCATTTTTAGCACCCTGTAATATCCACTTTTTAATTAAGGCAATTTGCTCTTGTGGCATAGCACTATATGGTGGCATGTATCCTGATGTTATCGCCGTAAAGTACTTACTATTGTTGGGCAAATTTGCACGAATACCGCGCATAATGTTATTGTATGTAGTTAGATTTAATCCCTCAACTCTTGAAATAGCGTCATGACAACCTGACGTAGCACAATTGCTCACAAACAATGGAAGAATATCTCTTTCAAAACAAATATTTGTATCTTCTTGAACAACTGTATGAGTTGTTGTGTCTCCACCACCCAAATTATTGACATTCCCAATAGGCTCGTGCTGACATTGGGTTGTAACAAACAATGTAAACGTTAATACAGCAGACATTAACACCAAGCTTACTAAAGATCTATTATTCATGAGATTACAATTATAATCAATACATTTAGTATTAATTCAACCACCAAAATATCCAAATGTAAAAAATTCATATTTTCGACAAAACCATATTTACATCTCTGTAGCTAGAATAAAGGTTGCCAAAAAATGTGCAACAAAATCAAGGAATACTTCGCCCTATTTTCTTTCTTACAAAATCATATATTGGTTTCTCAAAAAACCAATATAAAATAATTGAGAATGCCCATAAAACAATAAAATTTCTATCCGGACCAATCCACAACCACCGCAATCGAACATTCACATAACTTATGTGAATTAAGTAAAAGGCGAATGAGGCGTTTCCCAACAATACCAAAAACTTACTACTAAAGAATTTACTCAGCACCGTTTTCTCGTCAATCAATCCTGCCAAAGCAAAAATGATAAATATAGGCAGCAACAACATGTGTAACAAGTAACCTATTGGATGATCCGTGCCATGATGAAAAATGTCATGCTGAAATAAGCCGATTAAGTAGGCAGTTCCGATAATCCCTAAAAATCCCACCCAAGTTTTACATTTAAAATCCCAAAATAACATCCAATCAGTTTTGCCTTTCAAAGCTCTCGCCAAGATGATACCTGCTAAAAACTCACTCCATCTGCCGGCAAAAGTACTTCCCAATAAAAACTTAATTGGCCTAAAAAACTGCAGCGGATTCCCATTAATTTGATACCACAATTCCCCAGAAAGCCAAAATATACCGCTACATAAAAACAATGCCACTACCAGATATATCAAACGCTTATTTTCTAAAAAACATAAAAATGGCAACAATAAATAAAACGTAAATTCTACAGACAAACTCCAAGCCTGCGCTATCCCCTTCAAATTCAAAACATTGGAAAAACCATGCGTTAAAGTGTACGTTAAGATTGAAAAATCATAATTTCCAAATCTAGGGTCTATGTAATATGCAGTGAGAATTAACCAATAAAGTGGAAAAATACGCGCCATTCTTACCAATAAATACTTTCGATATTCTCCTTTAGACTGAAGCGGTTTTTCGCCATATGTAAAAGCCAATAAAAACCCACTCAAGACAAAAAACAAGGACACACCTATGTGAAATTCATTAATGATTCGAAGTATCTCAGGATGCAGATTACTTCGCCAATATTTACGATTGTGATACACAAAAACCATCGAAGCTGCTAATGCCCTCATTCCAGTTAATGCATCAAACCGCTTGGTATTCATTGGTGCAAAGATGCGGAAATTAATATATCAAATACACTCCGAATTAAGATTCCTTGAATGATATACTAACCAAAAAACATTTAAACCACTTGCCGAAAAGTCAAATTAATTCGCTCACCAACCTCCTTTTTCGTTTTTGGCAATTGATGCTTCCAAAAGTGTTGCATCTCACCAGCCATTACAAACAAACTACCATGCTCCAAAATATAATCCTTTCTCTCTCTAGTAATGTTGTGTTTAATCTGAAATTTCCTTGTTGCACCTAAATTAATGGAAACAATTGTTGGATTGATTCCTAATTCTTTCTCATTGTCTGAATGCCATGACATGGAATCCATTCCATGGCGATAATAATTTAATAAAACAGAATTACTACCCCAACCCAACTCCGCCTCGATCTTTTCTTTTAATTCCAATAACGAATTGGTCCATGGCATTGGTTCTCTAACAACACCCGAGTATTTATAAGTTGTTTTTGGATCGCCATACCAAGATGTTAACCTAGGAAATTGTATTTCCTTGCCATAAATCTTCAAAAATTCTTGTTGCCATTTTATCTCATTCTTAAACTTTTCAAAATACTCCCAACCCTCTGTAAAATCAAGAAAGTTAGCTGCATAATAAATCTTTCCGTTCTCAATTTTTTCAAATTCCACTGACATTTACATTACAATTCAAACTTAACATTTACTAACGTAGAACATTATAAAAGGTTTGAAAAGAGAAAAACAAAAACAAATTCCACTATTGTTGTATTATGAAAAATATTATTCTGCTGATATGTTTGCTTTTAGCAGGTAAAAATCAGGCAATCGGTCAGAAACTTTTTAATAACAAAGGTCAATTAATTTATCGTTTCGATAATTCTTCATTCTTTGCTTCAAACGGAACTGTTAAAGTAAAAATAGAAGATAACAAAATCTATAGTTCTCAAGGTGTTTTGTTAGGAAAAATTGAAAACAATAGAGTTTTTAATGCAAAAGGAATGATTCTCGGCCGAATTGATGCTAATAGGTTTTTCGATTCAACTGGTTTTCTCACTGGCAAAATTCAAGATAACTCACTTGTAGATGGCATGGGAAATATGATAGCTAAATTCGAAAATTTATCTAGTAGAGACGTTGCTTATTTCTTTTTCTTCTTCAGATAGTTACAAAACTGATACTAAAATCAGTGAGTTACTTCATTGCCAATTCGAAAAACTCTATTACTGTGATTCAACACATCAGGGCAATTAATTTAGCCCAATTATTTGTCAACCCATTGTAAATTAATAGATTTGTGGGAATGAAATTTGGGAATTTTCGACAAAAATCAAAACGCGTACAACCTTTTGTTTAACTTTTTTGTCTAAATTTCGAGTCTTAAAACTGAAAAAGTTATGAAAAAACATTTACTCGGGTTGATTTTGTTGTTGTTCAGTGCTTTTACCGCTAACAAAGCAACAGCTCAAAGTGTTCCAAACTTCAATACAAGTTTGAACATTAATTGTTTAACTGTAAAAGGCGAAGCGGGAGGAAAATACACCTGGGATTCTTGTGCAACTGTAGAATGGTTTTTGAACATCCCTGGTACAAATACCTATACCAGTATTTTTAAAGGAAGATTTTTAAATACAACAATCAAGGCTGGAACGTACAACTTGTGTGCAAAATTGGTAAATACCTGCACCAAATTTGACACTGTTATTTGTAAATCAATTACAATAAAAGCTTGCAACTGCACATTAGAATCAAGTTTCACTTACACAGTAGACTGCAAAAAAGTAAAATTCTTAGCCAAATCTAACCTAACTGGCACAACCTATACTTGGAATTTTGGCGATAATTCAGATGCTAAAGGAACAGATCCAACACATACTTATCTTAAAGAAGGCATTTATAAGGTTTGTTTAACCGCTATATGGAAAGATTCTACTGGTAGTGCTTGTACAACTACGGTTTGCAAAGAAATCAATGTAACCTGCGGAAAACCTTGCGAATTAAAAGGTGATTTCACCTTTGGATCCGGTAGAAATGGCGAAATGCGTTTCTTAGCATCATCAAACACGGGCTTCTATTATACTTGGAATTTTGGCGATGGAACAACAGCAAAAGGCAAAGATCCAATCCACAAATTCACCAAAGCTGGTGTTTATACAGTTTGTGTTACCATCGTTGATAAATTAGAAAAATGTAAAATTACAATTTGCAAAAAAGTTGAAATTGGTAACCCTTGCAAACTCACAGGCAATTTCACTTTCAAGCAAGTTAACGATTCAACTTTTAGTTTCTTGGCATCCGCTTCTACAACTTCAACCTATCTTTGGAATTGGGGCGATGGAACAACCTCAACTGGTAAAGACCCTCGTAAAATTTACAGCAAACCTGGCACATATACTGTTTGTGTTAAAATATACTCAATCACAAGCAAATGCTTTATTTACGTTTGTAAGAAGATTGAAGTAAAAGCCGCAATCAATAAAACACCTTGTGTTTGGCCCTCAAATATTACAATTGGCTATTCAAACACTTGTAATAAATACTTCTTTGAATTAACTAATTTATCAAATGTAGACAGCTGTATTACCTATAGCTTAGGCTTATACAACATGAAAACAGGCAAGTTAGAACCTTTAGCATCTGTTCGTACCGCAAGTGCTACAATCGCTGACACTGGTTCTTACGCCATTATCGGTAAGTACATGAACAAATGTACCGGTTGTGACACCCAAGTTTACAAAATTTTCAAAGTAACTTGTACCCCAACAACCACACCTTGTAATTGGAGTAAAGCTTCTTTCGGATATGGCAACAAATGTAATATTTACACATTCGAAGCCGCTAACCTAGGTATTGCTCCATGCTGGAAATATCAATTTAAAGTTGGAAACAGCACCGGCTCTACAACT
Source organism: Sphingobacteriia bacterium (assembly GCA_021151535.1). Lineage (GTDB taxonomy): Bacteria > Bacteroidota > Bacteroidia > NS11-12g > UBA955 > JAGKXC01. Next base: position 16,984 of record JAGKXC010000030.1, read on the forward strand.
TTGTTACCTGCAGGAAGAGTTGCCACATATGAATTCAAATCAACAGGATATTATCAGGTTTGTGCTAAATTCTTGGATTCATGCAACAAGTGCGACACATGGGTTTGCAAAACTATCTATGTAGATTGCACACCTTGCGCTGCTACTGCAGGCTTTACGGTAGATTCCGTTGCCACCAACGGTAGAATGTACCTTAAAAACACAAGCACCAAGAGTGGTAGCTATTTGTGGTCATTTGGCGATAGCACATTCAGCAAAGACAAAACCCCATCGCATACTTATGCAGCCTCAGGCGTTTACACTGTTTGTTTAACCACTTATGATAGTACTGGAAAATGTTCTTCAACTTATTGCTATACAGTAAAAGTTGTTAAATCTAGAATGAAAACCTCTAGTAACGCTGTAAATACAATTGAAGAAAAAGTATATCCTAACCCTGCACAATCCGGATTTTGGATCGAAACTGGAAATACTGAGTATTATGAATACCAAGTATTTAATTTAACAGGTTCTATGATTAGAAATGGTGCTTCAAACGACAAACTTTGGATAAATACCAATGATTGGGCAGAAGGTATCTATCAAATCAAGGTAATTCACAATAACGGTGAATTAAACACTCATAGTATTCTAGTTAACAAACGCTAATATACATATTACATCAAAAAAGGCTGTTCCATGAGCAGCCTTTTTTGTTTACCTAATTCAATCTACATAATTTCAATAAGTTTGTATCCAATAGCCATGAAAAAATATTTTTTACCATTATTTCAACTGTGCGTTGCTTTCTTTACCCAATCATCGTTCGCCCAATCAATTCCTAATGGTGAATTTGACAATTGGACAACCCAGTCACGCATAGCCCCAAATGATTGGCGAATTCTTGGAAAACTAACCCGTGACACATCCAATACCGAAAATTACGGCATTACACTTTACAATGATACTACAGCTAAAACCAGCAGTACAATGTATTTAGTAGGCAATAAATTCCCCGACCTGTACACTGGAGGATTCGCAATCAATGGATTACCAACGCAAATCAAAGTGTCGTACAGAAGCCAACTATTGGCAAATGATACTGCTCTATTTTTAGTAGGTTTTACCAAAGCAAATGATAATAACCCAGTAATTCTGCAACAGTTTTATTTACTTCCAAATAATGGAAGCCCATCAACTGATGCAGTTACCACTATCGCCCTTACAAATATCTATCCTTTACCAGGGGCTATTCCTGATTCTGGATTCGTGGTAATTTCCAGTTCACTTAGAGGAAATAAACCTAACAGCAATGGCAATATTACAATTACAGATATCAGTTTTATAAACACCGCTAAATTGAACAGTAATGCCAACTTATCTTTGGATCAATGGTTCAACACTTCATTAGAAGAGCCTCAAAACTGGACAACTTATTTGAAGAACTATTACAGCAGCTTATCAGATCCACAAAATTTGAATCTTTCATCTAAAGCTACTTACAATCAAAACAGTTGCATTAAACTTCAAGCTACAGAAGTTCGCGGAAAACGATTAGACACATTAGCTGCTTGGGCGATTTGCAATAATACGTCAGATACCCCTACCATAGACAAACCTGGTTTTGCAATTAATCAAAAACCAGGAGCAATCAAGCTAAATTTATATGGCTTGGTTAAACCCGAGGACCAATTCACTGTGATTGTGAATTTGTTTGATGCAGATACATTGGTTGGTACCGCTACATATAGCACTAAAAATATAAATTACATCAATACGCCTAATATCATTGAAAACATTAGCTGGTTCCCAGGATACTCTGGCACTCCAACTAAGGCTAATATTGGATTTTGGCTAACTGACTCAACATTTAGCACACAAAGCACAATGGGTTCAGTTATTTACATTAATAAAGTTGAATTCCAAGCATATGGTTTGAACACAAAAAAATTCAAACCTACTGAAGCGAAAATGAAAATTTATCCGATTCCAAATCATGGAAACTTCACTGTGGAATTTGCACCAAATTTTGAGTGTTCACAGATTAAAATTTTCAATACACAAGGCCAGGAAATCAGCCATCTAAATTCTGAACCAAACAACAACTTGAACAATAAATACCCATTCAATAACCAATTTACACCAGGTGTTTATTGGATAATTGCCACCAGTTATAATGGAGAAATTTGCAAGTTGCCCATTATTATCCAATAGAGATAGTGATTTATTGATTTTGGTTTGTAAAATCCTAAATCTTTTCTCAGTTACAACTAACGTAAAAATTTGGAAGTTGTAAACCAATTTATTCAATACATCAAACAGTCTTCTGTATTACTTGTTTAATATAGATGAATCGCATTTTTCAAGAGCAATTTTTACCGATTAGCCTGGATACAGCTTGGAGTTTCTTTTCAAATCCAGCTAATCTCAATGAAATCACACCGGAAGATATGGTTTTCAAAATTACTTCTACACCCCCAAGCATAATGTATGAGGGATTGTTTATTACGTACAAAATAAAGCCCATTTTAAATCTGGAATTTGATTGGTGTACTGAAATCACACATATTAAAGACAAACAGTTTTTTGTAGATGAGCAAAGAAAAGGTCCTTATAATATTTGGCATCACGAACATCACTTCAAGGAAGTAAACGGAGGTGTTTTAATGACAGATATATTGCATTATGATATTGGCAAAGGGCCTTTTGGTTGGATTGCTGGAAAATTATTTGTTCATAAACGAGTAAATGAAATCTTCACCTATCGCCAAGAAAAATTAAAAGACTTATTTGGTGTCTAGATTTTTGCTTGTAGCGCAATGGTTATCATAGTAACCATTTTGGTTGGATCTGTATTTGCCTCACTTGGAAAATACAAACCTTGATTCATAAGGTTTCTATACTCGATTCGTATCCAAACATTGTTTTTTACATGACAATCATAGTTCGTTGAAAGCCCGAAAATATTGACCCCAGCCTTATTGTTGTATGCATTATTGATTACAACGCCCATCAAATCCTTGTATTGTTCTGCTCTAAAGGCTATTCTATGTTTATTCCATTGTTTTGAAACAATCAAAATAGGCGTTTGCCAAACATGTTTTTCTTGCAACGAATTTCTTTGAATTCCGAAATCTACACCAGCAATCAAATTCCAATTATTCTTGAGTTCCCATTTCCAATACAAATCATGAAAATACCTAATACCATTAAGATCTCGCATAGTACCAACAACAATATTGGAATAATTAAACTCCATGTTTCTCCACTTTTTGTTCAATTGCCCACCTAAATTCAAACCCTTACTTGCGTTTGGATTTTTATATATTGCTTGCCAACCATTGAGCAAATAAAGCCCCCAAGAAATTGAATTATTTCCACCTACTAATCTGCATCCAGCCTCATAATATGGTGAATTTTCTGCAAGCAAACTCCTAGTTAAATTTAGGCATTCATAACCAATCGCACTTTCAAATCCAATATGCGAAGGAAATACACCAACATCCATCCAAATTGATTTCTGGCGATGCAATTTTATTCCAAAATTCGCCTCATACACATTGCGAAGTCCCAGCGGCTCATTGGCTAAATTCTTTATCATATAAGTACCAATACCTAGAGCCATATTTGAGCGTATATCAGTAGTTTGATAAGACAATTTCACCATCGCCAAATTTGATTGGATTTCACCTAACTTGGAATAAGAAACCAAATTCCCATATTCGCGATTTTGCAAATTATTATTACCATCTTTTGCCCAGTAAAAATCAAAATATCCGAAATACTTCCATGGCGAATCCAAAGAGTCTAAATTTTGATCAGAAAAACTATCATTTCCCTGACGGTAACCCTTTTGGCTCTGATCTTTATTTTGGGTATGTGTATTATAAAAACTATGAAACACTGACATATAATCCTGCTTACCAAACAACATCACAGTTTGAAACATGATGAAGTTCACCATGACAACACAAAAAGTTCGTTTTAAGTCTTCCATTTTACTAACGTCTATGAGCATCAGATACCCAAAGGTATGAATACCAATTACGCTACAAATGAAATCAAACAATGGGTTTTTACGCCTATCAATTATCATTTTTTCTCACTTTTACCCAGATATTAGCAATATAAACATGGAAAACAGCCATGATTACACTTTCTTGACGTAAATTTGATTAGCGTTTTTATGCAGTTCAAAAGAATGAAAAGAATTTATTCAGTTTTATTGGTATCGGCAACTACATTTTTTGGAAGCAATGCATATGCCCAAACTTTATCCTCGCCAACAGCCAATGGTTTGCTTACTGAATCAAGTAGCGTTTACAATTTAACTTGGTATTCAAACAGAAATAACCCGTATGAAAAAACTATCACAGTTAATTTTTCAGGTTTTAGCGCAAATGATAAAGTTACCATTACTGGTTCTGCAAAATCAGATACCGCGTACAACCAAGTTAAATCGAATGTATCTGGTTTCACTTCATGGTTGGATGTTACAGGTTGGGCCAATGGTAACTCACGAAATCTTTGTTTCAATCCCGGTACAGGTTCAGGAAGCATTGTATTAAGTTTCCAGAGATTAGGTGCTGGTGGTACAGGAACATTTTACAACGATATTTACATCAACGTTGCTAACTCATCTTGTGGAATTGTAAGTGCTAAGACAATTACAGTGAAATGCACAATGGTAGTTGCAAACAACGTTTATAATTATACCTCTCAAGCTACGTTATCTAATTGGGGAGATGCAACTTCATGGTCACCATCTAGAAATAGTGTTTCTACTACTGATTTGTTGGTTTTTGACCAAGGCACAACTCCGTTAGATGTAAATGTAAACGTTACTAACGAGACAGTTAAAAGTGTAATTGTACAGCCCTATTCGGATGTTACTTTCAGAGAAGAAGGCAGCGCCGGTACAATTACTATTTCAGGTGGAGAGTTTACTACACATGCCACTTCTACTGTACGTACCAATGGATATGATACTTTGCGTTTTGCATTAACCAATGGTACAAACGCTGATATAAATGGAAATTTCATTTGTGAAACACCCGATGTTACAGGAGATAAGGCAAGAGTTGTGTTTTCTGGTGGTGGTAGTGTGTATTTTGGCGGCGATGTTGACATTCAAAAAGACAATAGTTTATACCTTGTTCCAACATCCAATAATACAGTTTACTTCGATGGAGCTTCACAAACTTTGAGGGGTTCTGGAGAGATCTACATTCATGGATTGAGTAATATAACCGTTGGAACAGGATTGTCTACTGGTTCAACATTATCACTGCAAAGACCTTTGCCAATATTAGGTGTACTAACGTTAAAAAATTACGCGGATGTTACATCCTCAAGTAAACCCGTTTCTAGCTCAGCTGCGGATTGGAATGCTTGGGTTCCTAATTTACAAATCAAAAACAACGGAACATACAAAGGTAGAATTGCCACACTCGGAACTTCTGCAACTGTTTCTGGTGGTGCATATTTCGAAATGTATTCTAACGGAATCAGAACCTACAGAACCATTGCATTCCCAATGAAAAATGCAATGCACTTATCTCAGATAACCGATGACCTTATCATCTCTGGTGTATACTCAGGAACTAACCAAGACTCAATGGACCATTCTTGTGGTTATTGCAAAGCATCCTCATATGCTTGGAATGAAACT
>JAGKXC010000110.1 GCA_021151535.1 Sphingobacteriia bacterium
ACTTCATTACAACCTGTATTATCTGAAACATGGTAGGCTTTTGTCCAAGTTTTGCCTCCATCTTCAGTCAAATACAATCCTCTTTCTCCACCTTCTTTCCAAACCGGACCGTAGGCAGCCACCCAAATTTTATTCGAATTTGTGGGATCAATTTTAATCATTCCAATATGTTCAGAGAGCTTCAATCCCATATTTTCGAATGATTTTCCGCCATCTAAGCTTCGATAAATACCATTTCCATAACCAACACTGCGTTGATTATTATTTTCGCCAGTTCCCACCCAAATTACATTAGGATTTTTTGAATCAATGGCCAAACATCCGATACTTTGGGTTCCATAATTATCAAAAATTGGGAAAAAAGTTGTTCCGCCATTGGTTGTTTTCCATATACCGCCATATGCTGCTGCGATATAATATTCCGCTTTGTTTGTTGGATTTACTGCAATATCTACAATTCTACCGCTTGTAGTTGCAGGTCCTATCATTCGGAAATTAACCTGACTAAGAATTGGCTTCAGTAAAGAATCCGGAACTTGATTGGTACTTGTGATTGTTGAATTGGGCACTTTCACCCCTCCTTTTTGGCCATATAGTGAGCCACCTAAGGATACAGCAATCAAAAACAACTGAAAATTTATTTTCTTCATGACTTGATTTGATCAAAATATTGTAAAAGTTGTTGTGATACGGCGGTCCATGCAAAAGTATTTCTTATATGTTCTCCCCCAGCTTCACCTAATTTAACACGAAGTTCTTCAGATTCTAAAATTGCAATCACATGATTTGCAAAAGTTTGAGGATCTTCTGCCATTAGAATACCTTCACCATTTTTTAGCCCTAAACCAGCAAATCCTACATTGGAACAAACAACTGCTAGATTCATGGCCAATGCTTCAAGAACTTTATTTTGGGTACCAGCTCCTATTCTCAACGGCGAAACAACTACATTGGCTTTGGCATATTCATCGGCTAAATTTTCAATAAAGCCTGTAACTTTCACATTACTGGAGGCTAATTCCAAAACAGATTTTACAGGTCGTTGTCCAGCAATGACAAATTCCACATCGGGAATTTGCTTTTCAATGATGGGTAATATTTCCTTTACAAAATAGTGCACGCTATCAACATTGGGTGCATAATCCATATTTCCTGTAAATAGAATTCTATTTTTAACAATCTCATCAGTATTTCTTGGAGAAAATGATTTCAAATTCACGCCATTAGGAAGAACATCTATGTTGGTAATGCCTAATAAATTAAGATACTTCTTATCTTCTGTAGAACAAACTAGGGCTTTTTTAAATATCGGAAGCATTTTCAATTCATAACTTTTCAAACGTTGATACTCCAAATGTCTAAACCAACGTTCAAATATATTTTTTGACGCTTCTACCCTTCTTTTCCAATATAAACTAAAAGCATCTGGCAAATCTAAAATTGCATTTCCCGGAGCACCCTTTTCAAAATATTGAGCCATCCTAAGATGCTGAACATGGATAGCATCGTACTGATTTTCTTCTACAACTTTTTTAAGTTGGGTTGAAAATTTTTTAGATCTGAAATAGGAAACTTGAATGGGTCTTTTAGAAAAAATACCAAATAAAGCGGAAATAGCAGACACCCATTTAGGGCGATACACCCAGGAAACATTGGTAAAAATCAACTTACGGCTATTTTCATCTATCGGAAGTAATAAAGACTCAACTGAATTTACATCCTCTTGATTTTCAGCAATGGTTAATAAATGCAATTCATGATTTTGAGCTAATTGACTTGCTAAGTTATAAATCTTCAATTTATCGCCCCGAAACGGCGGGTAAGGCATTCTATTAGCTATAAAAAGAATCTTCACTTAACAAAAATAGATGTAATTGACGAATCATTTGTACTTCATTCATCTAGAAAGAAACAATTATTGTGAATAAATGCACAATAATTTAGAAATCATTTTAGTCGGTGAATAAAACTGGAACATAAATCATTGATTCTAGCAATATTTTCCTTTAGGTTTGTGAATATGCTAACCATCAGCAATAGAATTGAGGAGATAGTAGAAAGCCAAACGTTGGCTATGACAAAGAAATCCAGGGAGTTGAAAAGTCAGGGAATTGACGTCGTTAATTTAAGTATCGGTGAGCCAGATTTTGATACGCCAGTAAATATTTGTAACGCTGCGAAAATTGCCATGGAAGATGGTTTTACACATTACCCACCGGTAGCTGGATTCCCAGAATTGCGATTGGCAATTTCTCAGAAATTTGAACGTGAAAATCAATTAACCTATAAGCCAGAGAATATATTGGTTTCAAATGGTGCCAAACATAGTATTCTTAATGTAATTTTAAGCATCATTAATCCTGGCGATGAGGTAATTATTCCAGCACCATATTGGGTAAGTTATCCATCAATCATCAAATACGCTGGCGGAATTCCCGTTGAGATTAAATCTAATAGTGAAAGTAATTTCAAAGTTTCAGCCAATCAATTAAAAGCGGCTATTACTCCAAAAACAAAAGCAATTTTATTTTCTTCGCCTTGTAATCCAAGTGGCTCGGTAATGAGTAAAGAAGAATTAAGTGCTTGGGTAGAAGTTTTGAAAAACCACCCAAACATTTTGATTATTAGTGATGAAATTTATGAAAAGATAAATTACGTGGGGCAACATCATTCCATAGCATCTTTTTCAGAAGTTTTTGATCGAACGGTTGTAATCAACGGTCTTTCAAAAGGTTATGCCATGACCGGTTGGAGAATGGGATATGTTGCAGGGCCCATTGAAATTATTGCTGCGTGTGAAAAAATCCAAGGACTAATGACCTCGGGTGCAAATTCAATTGCACAGATGGCAAGTATCGAAGCACTAAATGGCGATCAAACAAGTGTAAATGATATGGTGAATATTTTTAAAGCTCGTAGAGATATATTCCATAAAGCTTTATGTGAGATAGCAAATTTGAAATGTAATTTACCTGATGGAGCCTTTTACCTATTCCCAGATGTAACAGCATTTATAGGCAAAACAACTCCAGATGGAAATAGGATCACAGATACGGAAAATCTTTGTTTGTATTTACTTAACCATGGACATGTTTCCACAGTTGCCGGCACTGCATTTGGTGATGATGCTTGTATTCGATTATCGTATGCCACATCTAACGAAAATTTAATCAAGGCTGCCAACAGAATTAAAGCTGCTTTAGAATCACTAGCATAAACATCAGATTCATTCTGTAGATTTGCAATATGAATTCTGATCAAATTCAATCTCTTTTTAAACAATTTCACAATTCGCGCGTATTAATAGTTGGCGATGTGATGGTAGATAGTTACATCATCGGCAAAGTTGATCGTGTATCGCCTGAAGCCCCCGTACCAGTTGTTGATGTTACAGGTTTTGAAAACCGACTTGGGGGCGCGGGAAATGTGGCATTGAACATTAAATCATTAGGGGCAACCCCTATTTTATGTTCTGTAATAGGCACAGACAAAGAAGGGATTGATCTAATAAATATTATGAAAGATCAAGGTTTATCATTTAAAGCCTTGGTTCAGAGTGATAAAAGAAAAACAACAACAAAAACAAGGGTCCTTGGAAACAAACATCAACTTTTAAGAATCGATCATGAAATTACATCTGATATTGATGTAGTTGATTCCTATTTGTTAGAACAACAATTCAAGGAAGAACTTGAAAATATTGATGTGGTAATTTTCGAAGATTATAACAAAGGTGTTTTACACGCAAATAACATTGAGGTACTTGTTAATTTGTGCCGTGAAAAAGGAATTCCAACAATCGTAGATCCAAAAAAATCCAACTTTCTGGCATATAAAAATGTAACTTTATTTAAGCCCAATTTGAAAGAAATCAAAGAGGGACTAAAAATAGATTACGATTTAGATACTAGAGAACTAGTTGAAAAAGCCATTGTAGATCTAAAGAAAAAGTTAAACAATGTTATGACATTAGTAACATTAAGCGAAAGAGGTGTTGTAATAGAGGAGCATGGCGATTTCACTCACATACCTGCCCATTTTAGAAATATAGCAGATGTTAGTGGTGCTGGTGACTCAGTTGTTAGTGTGGCTGCTTTATGTTTAGCAGCTAAATTAAAACCAGCTGTAATTGCCGAAATTAGTAACTTAGCAGGAGGATTGGTATGTGAAAAAACAGGCGTTGTTCCTGTTGATTACAAACTGTTATTGGAAGAAACCAAGAGGGTGTTTCAATCTTAATACATTCATTAATTTCATTTAGTACTTAACTTTTTTTAGTTCCATAATAAAAAAGGCTGCTTTCATGAAAGCAGCCTTTTTTTGTTGAACTTGGTTGAATTATCGCAACAACGTTACAGTTCCACTAAAGTCGTAAGTTTTATCTTCAAAAGAAACTACTTCAACTTTATAAACATAAACTCCTTGCATACAATCTACACCATTTGCTTTGCCATCCCAACCTTTATTCAGGTTGTCTGTCTCATACAATTTTTCACCCCAGCGGTTGAATACCCTTAAGTTAAATGACTTAAAGTTACTTGCAGTTACATTGAAGGTATTGTTTTTTGATGGACCTGCTTCATCAGGTGTAAATACGTTTGGAATAAATACGATAATATCTGGACCAATGTGAACTTTCTGCATGAATGTATCTGCACATCCATGATTACTTGTTACAACCAATCTTATATTATAATCTGCAGTATCTTTTCCGTATGCATATCTTGGATCTCTTGCACTTGATGTATCTGTTCCTGTTCCTTCACCAAAATTCCAATTGTATTTCAATGTTGGATTAAAAGGATTAACATCAATAGTTGATTGGTTAATCATTTTGAATTTTGGTAACGCTACTGTTGTAGAGAATGGTGGATCTGTTGAGAAGTATGCCTTTGGAATTGGGTATGCTTCTACACCATTTGCTAATGATACAGTAGTTGGACATGGACCAGAGGTATTTACAACTGTTAATTTTACATCATACTTACCTTGAGTAGAATATACGATTCCAGTTGGATTTTGAAGATTCGAGGTGTTTCCATTTCCGAAATCCCAAGCATAGGTTATTTGTGATGAAGGAATACCACGTTTCTCAATTGTACTCCAATTGGTTGTTAATGGAATACAACCCTTTTGTTGAACCAATGGATCGATATCAGGATACTGATGCAAGATAATTTGAATACTATCACTAACTGGAGGGCAAACATCACTTGCGATAGGCATAGTAGTAACTTTCAAGAATGCCTGACCTAAAGTTTTGTCAACTGTGCCATGAGTGTAAGTAATATTTTCAGAATTGATATTACTAATTGAACCATCAGACATCGTACCGTCAGTATGTTTTTGCAAAGTCCATAAAACTGTATTGTTTACATATTTGCTGGTACTTTGAATTGCAAATGGAGTTCCTTCACAAGCTGACGCAGGTTTAGGCGTTGTAATTTGGATTGTTGGTTGATTTCTAACAAATACCTGATAGGTTTCAGTATCTGTACATCCGTTATTATCTGTTAATACGAATCTAAATCCATGCGGTCCTTCAACATTGTTGGTTGTACCT
>JAGKXC010000111.1 GCA_021151535.1 Sphingobacteriia bacterium
TATGACAATTACAAACTCAGCAAGTGCTTGATGAAAGCAACGGTAAAAGATGGCAAATTGGCTATCAATCCGTTGAAAGCGGATGTATTTGGTGCAACGGTTGAATTGGATAACATGGGCTACAGCTACCAAAGAGGAGGAAAGCCTTTTGCTAGTATGGGCTTGAAACTATTGAATATGAACCCTGCCGGAGTGAGCAATGAAATCTCCATGATTCAGAAATACGCCCCCATCTTGGCGAAAATTACAGGTTTGGCGAATTTGAGCACCTCATTCTCGTCTAATTTCAGCAAGAATATGGATGTGGAAATGGGAAGTATCGAAGCCAATGGTATTTTGGATTTGGTGAATGGAAGAATGGAAGTGCCTGAATGGTTGAAAGAAACGTCAAAAACGCTGAATTGGGGCGTAACCAACATGATTTTGAAACCCACCAAAGCGGCATTCTTGGTAAAAGACGGCAAGATGATGTTGAAAGACACCATTACAGTGGCTTTACCAAAAGAAACCACGATGCGTTTGGGCGGTCATGTTACATTAGACGAGAAGCTGAACATGGGCGGAACGTTGATAGCCAAAGGCAAAAAGCTACCGTTTACGATCACCGGAACGGTGAAGAAACCAGTTATGAAAGTGAACTGGAAGGCATTGGGCTTACAAGTGGTTGCACCTGTATTGGACAAGGCGAAGGAACAAGCGTTAGCGAAGGCGAGAGAGCAAGCGGATAAATTGTTGAAGGCGGCACAGGAAGAGGCAGACAAGGTGAAGGCGGCGGCGAAAACAGCAGCGGCGAAGGTAAGATCTGAGGCTGCAAGTTTGGCTGCGAAGCAGAAGGCTGAGGCGGATAAATTGGAGGCTGAGGCGTTGAAGAGGGCGAAAGACGAGGCAGATGCCATGGTAAATAAGGCAACGGATCCATTGAGCAAGAAGGTAGCGAAAGCCGCTGCTGATAAGGCGTATCAGGCAGCAGAGAAAAAGGCTGCCGCCGCCAAGCAGAAATCCTACGACTTGGCCGATAAGGCAGTAGCCGAAGCGGATGCGAAGGCGGATGCCATGGAGGCAGAGGCGAACAAAAAGGCCGATAAAATCATGGCCGATGCGCAAGCGCAGGCCGATAAAACCATCGCCGATGCCGATGCCAAAGCAACCATCAAATAATATAAACCTCCTTGGGCTGTTGCTGGTTGGTGGAAAAAGCAGCAGAATGCAACAGCCCAAGGGCCTATTACCTTACCAAAATACCCCACAGTGGCAAAGAGCTGTAACATTGCTCCAAAATCATTGTAGCCAAATCCTTATTGGCATTCAGCCAGAAAATTTATATTTCTGGGAGTCAAACATCGCCCATCGCCCGTTCTTAATTGATAACCAAATCCTCGGCAACCACGGACCCGCAACGGCTTTTTTTACCGTAGCGGAATTCCTACAAAACCAGCCAGAATTTGATGGCGTAATGATACTCGGCTGTGATTACCCCTTGCTTACAAGCGCTTCAACAAACAGCTTATTCTCTCATTTTCAGGGCGATAGCCGTTTAAACCCGGTTTGTTTTGAAAACCCAAACGACGAGAAACCAGAACCCCTGCTAGCCATTTACACCCGCGAAATCCTAGCCGATTACATGCAAGCATACAAGGAAAATCCGCAATTATCGCCCCGGAAATTCTTTGAAAATTGGCCCATTCAACGCATAAAACATACCCATCCGGAAGAGTTAACCAGCGTGGATACCCCAGAAATGTATCATGAAATCCTGCAAAAAATGCAGTAATTTCATTCTCAAATTGGTAAGTTTACATTTTTAATATGTCGTTCAAGTTCTCCGCTCAACCCCATCCCGTTCAACGATTCAAGCAACAAGACGTTAGCTTCGTGAATGATTTTGTGGCAGTGGAAGAGCCTTTGGAAATCCGGTTGCAATTTTTTGATTCGGGCGATTGGCAGGAAAAATCCTTGAGCATCACCATGCGCACTCCCGGAAACGATACGGAATTGGCCTTGGGATTTTTGTTTACCGAAGGCATTTTACAACCCGGGGAAACCCTGGATAACATTGTGGAATCAGCTGCCGACAATTCCATTTTAATGGTATTTCCGCAAAGCAAAAGTTTGGATTGGCAGAAGCTACAACGACATTTTTACACGACCTCCTCTTGTGGTGTCTGCGGAAAATCATCCATCGATTCGGTAAAAACCAGTTGCGATGTGTTTAACCCACTTGAACCTGTTTCGCCGCCGGAATCAACAGATGCTGAAAGTATCCGAATTGCCATTAGCAAAGACAATCAAACCTGGACGCCCGAGCAACTGTATGTATTGGACGAGATTGTGCAGCAGCACCAAGAGCAGTTTGGGCTAACCGGCGGCATCCACGCATGTGCCTTATTTGCCAACGCATACAAACCTAACACACACAACGCCGCTGATATTTCTACGCAAACTGAGGCCCACACACCTTCGCTCATTGCCATTCGCGAAGATGTAGGCCGGCACAACGCGCTCGATAAATTGGTGGGTTGTATGCTACAACAGCAACAAATCCCTGCAACGCAGCAGCTACTTTGGCTTAGCGGCAGATGTTCATTTGAAATGGTTCAAAAAGCCATCCCTATTTTTGCAGTCCCTTAAAGGGTGACCCGTTCCCATGCCACCAAACACCGGGATTTTTAGCAAGGCATTGCCTTACTGTTAAAATCGGGATGTAGCGCAGCCCGGTAGCGCACTTGCATGGGGTGCAAGGGGTCGTGAGTTCGAATCTCGCCATCCCGACCAACAAAAAAGGCCTTAGATTTCTTCTAGGGCCTTTTTTATTTTAGGAGAATTGAACCGAAATCGCCAATTTTGATATGTTTTTGGTGGTTATAATCGCCAATTTTGATATGTTTTTGGCGATTTCAACAAAAATTCCATACCTTTGAATCATGATAAAACGACAATTACTCACTGAAATTCAGCGTTTTAGTCACAAAAACAAGGCAATTATTGTCCTTGGGCCCCGCCAAGTTGGTAAAACTACCCTCATTAAAACGCTCATGGGCGGTGATGATTACTTGTTTTTAAATGGTGACGACAATGCCGTGGCCAAACAATTGTCGGAAGCAGACACATTCAAAATCAAACAGATTATCGGCAATCATACCAAAATTTTCGTGGATGAAGCACAGAAAATAAACAACATCGGGAATACATTAAAAATCATTACCGATCAAATGCCCCATGTAGAATTATATATCAGTGGATCATCGTCATTGGAGATGAATCAAGCTATGCAAGAACCACTTACAGGAAGAAAATTCGAATTTGAACTATACCCCATCAGTTGGAAAGAATTTGAAAACCATATTGGCTACCTCAGTGCAGAAAATCAGCTAGAACACAGACTCATTTATGGAATGTATCCAGATGTGCTCAACGACCCAACTTTGGAAACCAAAACACTAAAAAACCTCACACAAAGTTATTTATATCAAGACATATTGGCTCTCGCCGGAATTAGGAAGCCCGATATACTTGACCGTCTATTAATGGCATTAGCACTTCAAATTGGCAATGAGGTTTCATACAATGAGCTTGCACAATTGTTACAAATCGATAAAGGCACAGTGATGAAATACATTGATTTGCTTGAGCAATCATTCATCATTTTCACACTGCCAAGTTTCAGTCGGAATTTGCGTAACGAAATCAAAAACAACCGAAAAATTTATTTCTACGACAACGGGATTCGCAATGCCATCATTAATAATTTCAATGGGTTAGAAACACGCACCGACAAAGGCGCATTGTGGGAGAATTTTCTAATTGCCGAAAGAAGGAAACAAAATGCCTACACCCAAAACTATTGCAGAACGTATTTTTGGCGAACCCAGATTCAGCAAGAGATCGACTATTTGGAAGAATCAAATGGCGAAATTCGCGCCTTTGAATTCAAGTGGAACAACACCAAAAAATACCGATACCCAGCAACGTTTGCAAATACGTATGAGTCAATTCCTGCGCTGATCGATAAAAACAATTTCCGAGAATTTATTGGTTAGGATTAAGTCCATATTAACAAACCATGCCTGAAACGAAATCTTGTGGCATTTTCCAAAAAGATCTTTCTTCAACGCACTCACCTGAATTAAAATTGCCGTTGATTTCACCTATTTTAGTGCTGTGAAAAAATGGTTTCTTAACTTTATTACCTTAATCGCAATTTGTTTTACTTCATTTGTGATCACTTTTGGCCACGAAGAGGGTACTTTTAAATTTGAATTAGTAGGCGAATTCTTTACAACCGTTTTTACCATTTTCAAATTCCCATTCGGGTATCTTTTACCCATAAAATTCTTGCCAGCAAGCCTCCTATTAAATTGTACTTTGTACACAATAGCCATTACATCACTTGATAAAGTTTGGCCCACCATCAGAAAAGGCAGCAACGAACATAAAGTCTAACGCTCAACAGCATTTCCTACCCAATCCACGTTATAAAACAATCATTCAAATTGGAAGAATTTATGGCTACGTTTTGGGCGTTTATGGCGCAATGGCAATTGTTGCAATTGTTTTATATACAACCTTCTAATTGATAACTGCCCCAAATTTTCCTACACCCTTTCGCCATTTTTTCTCTCCCATTTCCCCTTTTCCTCCCCTTTCACTATCTTGCCATAACTTTATCGCCCGAAAAAAAACACCCCATGTTACAAAATATTACCTACCATGCCGTGCTCATCAACACGGATAACAAAGATTACCACCGACATGCGGGTGAACTGGAAATCAACGACTTCCAAATCCGATTCACCTCCGAATCCCATAACATTACCTTCCCGCTCAACCAACTGCAAATCAGCATCGGCGGAGCTGGCGATCAGCTTATTTTCTTCCACCACCCCTCCCAACCCACGTTTAGCCTGTATTCCGATAACCATAGCATCCTCAAAAACCCCGTCCTGATTCAACATCCTGAGCTGCTTTCCCAAATCAAACAAGTAAAACAAGCCAAAAGAAAAATCATCTATTCCATACTCCTTTTCGTTGGAATTATCGCCGGAATAACCGCTTCCCTCATCTTCTCAAAAGATTTCTTTGTACGGAAAATCGCAGAACAAGCACCCGTAGAATGGGAGCAAAAATTGGGCGATAAACTGTTTCAAGGACTGTCCATGCAATACGTTTTCATCAAAAACGATTCCCTCAAAACACGGTTTACCCAAGTGGCGAAACCCCTGCTGGATCAAATCCAAAAAGACGGGGTGAAAGTGGATATTTACTTCACAAACGACCCCACCATCAACGCCTTCGCCCTACCCGGCGGAAAAGTGGTAATCCAATCCGGATTGATCGATAGAGCCGAATCCTGGGAAGAAGTACTCGGCGTGCTCAGCCACGAATTGGCCCACGTAACCCAACGACATCACCTGCGCGGTATCATCAACAACATCGGATTGTACGCCATCCTATCGGCTTATTTTGGCGATATCAGCGCACTGGCCGGTACCGTAATTAACACAGGCGGACAGCTGGCATCCCTCGCCAATTCCCGCGATTTTGAATACGAAGCAGACGAAGTAGGTTTAAGATACCTCGTTGCAGCTAAAATCAACTCCAACGGTTTAATTACCTTCTTCGAAACCCTGAAAAAAGCACACAAAACAGAATTGCAAATGGAAAAGGAATTGTCTTTCCTTTCTACCCACCCTGCCACTGATGACCGCATCGAAAATTTGAAGAAATTGCAAAAGAATTATCCAGCTTACACGCCAATAAAATTCACAGAATCTTTCCCAGATTTTCAACAAGCTATCGATAAATCCATCAAGAATAATTAATTTCCAACCCTTTTAAATACAACCTTTTACATGAGAGTAGAAATCAAAGCAAAACCTGCTTTCGCATACCTCGACGTGGAACTGCAACCCGGTGAAATCATTTTTGCCGAATCAGATGCCATGGCAACCATGCACGCAGATTTAGATATGAAAGCCAAGTTTAACGGTGGCTTTTTTTCAGGATTGTTGAAGAAATTCTTTGGCGGTGAAAGCCTTTTCATCAACCAATTTCAAAACAACACCTCACAACCCTTAAATCTTACCTTAACCCAGGCTACACCTGGCGATATGGAAGTGAGAAACCTTAACGGCGAAAGCTATTGCCTACAAAAAGGCGCGTACATCGCTTCAGATGCAGGTGTAAAAATTGGCCTAAAATGGGCTGGTTTCGGATCTTGGATCGGCAGAGAAGGCCTCTTTAAATTGGTAGTTTCTGGTTACGGAAACGTGTATTTTGGCGCATACGGTGGCATCGTTGAGCACGAAGTAACAGGAGAATATATCGTAGACTCCGGTCACCTTATCGCTTATGAACCAACCATGAAATTAAAGCCCCAATTGGCTGGCGGAATCTTCAGCTCCATTTTCGGTGGCGAAGGTTTGGTAACCAAAGTAAAAGGATCTGGTAAAATTTATCTTCAAACCCGTAATATCTCTGGCTTGGCAGCTTGGGTAAATCGCCATTTATAATCGCCCTATGGAAATCACAAATTCAACTTCAAACAGCGCGGAATTGCAAGTAGCTTTCCGTTTGAATCCGGGCGCAACAGCGGCAGAAATTACGCTGAAACCCCATCAAAAACTCACCGCTGAAGGCGGAAGCATGATCGCCATGAGTCCCAATATCAGCCTCACAACCTCTACCCATACCAAAAAATCTGGCGGCCTAATCAAAGGCTTAAAACGCATGTTCTCAGGTGAAAATTTCTTCCTGAATCATTACACAGGCAGCGAGCAAGGCGGAACAGTTTGGTTGGGAACTGCGTTATCGGGCGATATGATTTCCAAAGAGTTACGCGGCGAAACCCTCGTAATTCAAGGCGGATCTTACGTTGCAAGTACCGAAAATATCGAAATCGACTTGAGCTGGCAAGGCTTCAAAAATTTGGTATCAAAAGAAGGATTGTTTTGGATTAAAGCCAAAGGCAATGGTACCATCATTTTCAATTCTTTCGGCGCCATTTACCCCATTCAAGTAAACGGTGAATACATCGTAGACACTGGCCATATCGTGGCATTCGAAGAATCGTTGAATTTCAAACTTTCTAAAGCCGGCAAAAGCTGGTTGAGCTCCATCCTTGGAGGCGAAGGTTTGGTGTGTAAATTCCATGGCACCGGCACCGTTTGGGTACAATCCCATAACGCCGGATCTTTTGGAAGTATCGTAGGACCTAAATTAAAACCTAGAAAGTAATGGAAAACACAACAAAACCAGGGTTCGACTTCAAGTTTGATTGCAAACCCGATTACGGCTTCATCACCGTAAATATCCCAGCAGGGGAAAAAATTAAAGTGGAAGCGGCCGCTATGGCCAGCATGGATACCAACATGGAAATGAAAACCAAATTCAAAGGTGGTTTGTCGCGCTTCCTTACCGGAGAATCCTTGTTTATCAATGAATTCATGGCGAAAAATGCTCCCGGACAGATCCAAATCGCGCCTTCATCGCCCGGAGATATTGAACACGTTTACCTAAACAATGAAACCATTTATTTGCAAAATACTGCCTTCGTTGCCTCTGGCGAAAACGTAGCGGTGGAAAGCAAATGGCAAGGATTTACCAAAGGATTTTTCTCTGGCGAAAGCTTCTTTTTGATCCGTTGTAGCGGTCAAGGCGATCTATGGTTCAACTCCTACGGCGGCATCGTACCGATTGATGTGGAAGACGGCTACCTCATCGATACCGGTCATATCGTGGCATTCACCGAAGGATTGGAATATAGCATCACCAAAGTAGGCGGCTACAAATCTTTGTTCTTCTCGGGCGAAGGGTTGGTATGCAAATTTTCAGGAAAAGG